>CAUVCE010000115.1:0-5708 GCA_963550425.1 uncultured Neisseria sp. | reverse complement strand
CCACCATCGGGTCGTTGCCGACCATGAATACGTTGCCTGCGCGCAGTTCTTGTGCTGTTTTCATTATTGTTCCTTAAATTGATGAAACCCCGTCCTTTAGTAACTAGTAATAAGGGCGGTTTATTTGTCTATTTGGGATGGGTTTCAATCCCTTCCAAATCGGCTGAAAAATGCGTCATTCTAACGGTGTTTGATGAAATTGGCTAGTTTTTCTGCGGCTGTCTGTTGCCGAAACAGATGCTGCCGCCATGCCTGCGTACCGTTTTGCCAAAGGTGTGTATTCATCCACAGAGTTTGCAATGCGTCTAATCGTTCGGATTCGCCCGGGCAGCCCGCACCGTTCAATTCCGCCGACAAAACACGGTGTGCGGCCGCAATTTCTGCCGGATAATACGGATATGCCTGCCGCCAAAAAGCGTCAAGTTTGTCAAGGTGTGCCATTTCGTCTTGCGGGTAAATATGCCAAAAAAATGGTTTCCCGGAAAATTGGGCGCGGACGAAACTGTCCTCACCCCTCACAACCAAACCATCTGAAAGGTATAGCAAACGGTCGAAGTGTTCTTGGGGGACAAAAGGGATTTTGACAAGCCTGATACGGCCGTCTTGAAAAATATCGCCGTCATGTTTCAAACTGTAGCCAGGCAGTGCGCCGCTTTGTTTCAAACTGTCGGCAATTTGCCCGCCGGCCAGCAGCAGGGTAAGGGGATGACCCATATTTTTCAATGTCTGCAGCCATTTTGCCCAAATCGGGCTTCTGTAGCCGAACAACAGCCATTCGGGCGAAGTTTTGGTCGGGAGTTTCAGGCGGCCGCGCAAATCCGCCGCGTCAAAACGGCAATATTCGGCATAATCCTTCTCACGCAGCAAACCCCCGCCGCGCGCGTCAAACCCCATCAGCCAAAAAAATTTCCGTGTGCCGTCTGCCTGCGGGGATGGTTTGGCGTGCATGTCGGCCGCCCATTCTTCGGCGCTCAAATATTCCCAGTTCAGCCACAAAGCGTGATTTTGCCCGATGGCATGCCGAACCTCGTCCGACAGGCGGCAGCCGAAAGTTTCGATAACCACATCGGGGGCGGGGGCGGATGCCCAGTCCGGCGGCGTAAAACCTTCCTGCCAGCGGCGGATGGAAACCTGCCTGTAGGAACAGGGCAGCGGGGGGAGGTCGGGGCATAATTGGCGCAAGGCGACTTCATTGTCCAGCCAAAAAACAATTTTCCAGCCGAGTTCATGGCGCAAAATATTGGCCAAACGCCAACTTACGCCTATATCGCCGAAATTGTCGATGACGGTGCAGAAAACATGACAAAAGGTTGAATTATTGGGCATGGCGGCGGTTTTCGGCAAAGTGGGAAATCCGAAATTCTACCCTCTCAAAGCCCATAAATGGCAACCCCAAACAGCATCATTCTATTTTGGTAAAAAGGTAATTATTTGAAGATTAAGAGGGTTGCGGCACTATTCCTATTTTTGATTATTTTTTAATCATTAATAATTAATTATTTGATTTATATATATAAAATAACTTGATTATTGGCATATTTTGAGAGTTATCCACAATTTTTGTTAGAAAGGCGGCATCGGGAGGAAGATATGGAAACACGGTTTGTCAAGGTTTTTTACAATTTCGAACCGCCTTACAAAATGCTTGCAACCCAATATTCGGGGTGAGGAATCAGGGTTTGTCCGAGATTGGGCAATACATTTTAATTGCTTGGACAATATGTTAAAATTACCTATTTTTATTTTCCAAAGTCAGGCAACGATATGACCGACGCAACAGTCCGCAACGACCACCATTTTGCCAAAGAAACCATCCCCGTAAGCCTAGAGGAGGAGATGCGGAGGAGCTACCTTGATTACGCCATGAGCGTGATAGTCGGCCGCGCGCTGCCCGATGTGCGGGACGGCTTGAAGCCGGTACATCGGCGCGTGCTGTATATCATGCACGACATGAAAAACAACTGGAACCTGCCGCACAAAAAATCCGCACGCATAGTCGGCGATGTAATGGGCAGGCTGCACCCGCACGGCGATTCGGCGATTTACGACACCATCGTGCGTATGGCGCAGGACTTTTCCATGCGCTACATGCTGGTGGACGGGCAGGGTAATTTCGGTTCTGTGGACGGGGACGCGCCGGCCGCGATGCGTTACACCGAAGTCCGCATGGAAAAACTGACACATGAAATGCTGGCCGACATCGAAGAAGAAACGGTCGATTTCTCGCCCAACTATGACGGCAACGAAAAAGAGCCCCAAGTATTGCCGACACGCTTCCCAACCCTTTTGGTAAACGGTTCGGCCGGCATCGCCGTGGGCATGGCGACCAATATCCCGCCGCACAACCTTTCCGATACGGTGGCCGCCTGCCTCAAACTCCTGCATGAGCCGGAAACCGACATCGACACCCTGATAGACATCATCCGTGCGCCCGATTTTCCAACGGGCGGCACGATTTACGGTTTGTCGGGCGTGCGCGATGGCTATAAAACAGGTCGGGGCAGGGTCGTCATACGCGGCAAAAGCCATATCGAGCCCGTTGGAAAAAACGGCGAACGGCAGGCGGTCATCATTGATGAAATCCCATATCAGGTAAACAAAGCCAAGTTGGTGGAAAAAATCGGCGAACTTGTGCGCGACAAAATATTGGAAGGCATATCCGACTTGCGCGATGAATCCGATAAGGACGGCATCCGTATCGCCATCGAATTGAAACGCAACGAAAACCCCGAAGTCGTGCTGAATCAGCTTTACAAACTGACCCCGTTGCAAGACAGTTTCGGCATCAACATGGTTGCCTTGGTCGACGGCCAGCCCCGCCTGTTGAACCTGAAGCAGATTTTAAGCGAATTTTTGCGCCACCGCCGCGAGGTCGTTACCCGCCGCACATTGTTCCGCCTGAAAAAGGCGCGTTATGAAGGGCATATCGCCGAAGGGAAGGCGGTCGCCTTGTCCAATATCGATGAAATGATCGCCTTAATCCGCGAATCCGATGATGCCGCTGCCGCCAAAGAAGCCTTGAAAGGCCGCGCTTGGGCGGCAGGGCTGGTGTCGGAATTGCTGGCGCGGGGCAATACCGATGTCAAGGCATCCCGTCCGCAGGATTTGCCTGCCGATTTCGGCATGCGGGAGGACGGCTATCATTTGAGTGATATTCAGGCCGACGCGATTTTGCGGATGAGCCTGCGCAACCTGACCGGCTTGGACAGGGAGGCCATTGTGGCGGATTATCGCGAAATTATGACCCGGATAATCGATTTGCTGGATATCTTGAGCAAACCCGAACGCGTTACCGGCATTATCGGCGGCGAGTTGGCCGAGTTGCGCGACAAAGTACACCAAGATTTGTTGGATAAGCAGAATAAGGCAGAAAATCTGCGTAAAAGCAATGCGCAGAAAGCAAAAAAGGAATATGTCCGCCGCGAGCCTGCAGGCGATGCGCGCTTGAGCGAGATTAATCCGTTTGGCGGGGATATTGCCGATGAAGACCTGATTCCGCAAAGGGAAATGGTCGTTACGCTGACCCACGGAGGCTACATCAAAACCCAGCCGACTACGGATTATCAGGCACAGAGGCGCGGCGGGCGCGGCAAACAGGCGGCCGTCACAAAAGACGAGGATTTTATCGAAACGCTGTTTGTCGCCAATACGCACGATTATTTGATGTGTTTCACAAATTACGGAAAATGTCATTGGATTAAGGTATACCTCCTGCCGGAGGGGGGCAGGAACAGTAAGGGCCGCCCGATTAATAATGTCATCCAGTTGGAAGAGGGGGAAAAAGTCAGTGCGATTTTGGCCGTACGCGATTTCCCCGATGACCAGTATGTGTTTTTCGCCACGGCTCAGGGTATGGTAAAGAAAATACAGCTTTCCGCATTTAAAAATGTCAGAAGCCAGGGTATCAAGGCAATTGCTTTGAAAGAAGGCGATTATCTGGTCGGTGCGGCAAAAACGGGCGGTGCGGATGACATTATGCTGTTTTCGAATTTGGGCAAGGCAATACGCTTTAATGAATATTGGGAGAAATCAGACGGCAACGAGGCCGATGATGCGGACGGTGCGGATGATGAAAATGCGCCGCCAGGCGGTAAAAACGGCGTTCGGCCGTCAGGACGCGGCAGCGGCGGCCTGCGCGGTATGCGCCTGCCCGCCGATGGCAGAATCGTCAGCCTGATTACGTTTGCCCCGGAATGCGAACAGGGCAGTCTGCAGGTTTTGACCGCTACGGCAAACGGCTACGGCAAGCGTACGCCTATCGGGGATTACAGCCGTAAAAATAGGGGCGGTCAAGGCAATATCGCCATTAATACGGGGGAACGGAACGGCGAGTTGGTTGCGGCGGCTTTGGTTGATGAGTCAGATGATTTGATGCTGATAACCAGCGGCGGCGTGCTGATACGCACGAAGGTGGGGCAGATACGCGAAACCGGCCGTGCGGCTGCCGGCGTGAGGCTGATTAATTTGGACGAGGGCGAAACGCTGGTCAGTCTGGAACGTGTTGCCGAAGAACCGGATGATGAAGACGGCGGTAACGGCCAATCACAATCATAGGCGCAGTATTTGGTATGATATTCGGTCAGCCGGTTTCCAACGGTAAAACGGCCGCCTTTAAAGGCGGCCGTTTTGTTTGCGGCACCTGTTTGCCTATTCGGCATCGGGATGACGCGGGAACAGGCTGCGCGGGCTGATCCAGCCTTTGTTGGTCTGTACCAGTGTGGCAATTTTCTGACCGGGCTGTTTCAGGGCCGACCATTCCTCTTCGCCGCTTTCCTTTATCAGTTTTTCCGCCCAGCGCGCAGGTTTTAATTCGGCTTGGTAGGATACTTTGGATATGATGGTGCCGCGGAAGGTTGAGGGGGTGGTGTACCAGTCGATTTTTTTCGCTTCCAGCGAGCCAATGCACAATAGTGGCGACCTGATGCCTTGGACGGTTTGTTTCGCTCCTTTTTCGGTCAGCGAATAAGCAGTGATGGTAATGTCCGCCGTCTTGTCGGGCATGGGCAGGGTTTGGCTTTCGGTTTTTTCTTTTTTGTAGAATCCGTTGTCGGTTAGGATTTCGATTTGTTTTTCGGCGGCTTGGTTGATTCGCCTGCCGTCTGAATCTCGGTCGGCGACAAGCAGCAGCCTTTCGCCGGCCATGCTGTTTTGTCTGGCGAGGCTGCCGTCCGGCATTTGGATTTTCAGGTTGAACGGGATGCAGACTTGTTCGCCAGCATTGATTTGGTTGATGGCCTTTTTGAAATTTTTTTCGTTGGCCGCATTACCGCCGCCGCAGGCGGTCAGGGTAAGGGCAATGATGCCAGAAGTTAGGATTTTTTTCATGCCGTGTCTCCTGTAGGGGTTTGCAAAGTGCTTGCGAGGATAGTTTTTTTATGGGGATTCGGCAAGGGTTTTGTTAGAATGCGCGATTCCTGTTTTGTTGAAAGAGATTGGTTTTTATGGCGGCCGTATATGGCATTGCGAATTGCGATTCGGTAAAGAAGGCCAGGGCTTGGCTGGCCGGACGCGGGATAGGGGCGGAATTTGTGGATTTTAAAAAAGAAAAGCCGACTGAAGGGATGGTGCGTTCTTGGTTGGCGCAGATACCTTTGTCCGTATTGCTTAACCGGCGCGGCACGACCTGGCGGAACTTGGACGATGTGCAAAAGCGGCAGGCGGGGGATGTGGATGGCGCGGCAGCATTGATGTGCGCGATGCCGGGTTTG
>CAUVCE010000114.1:0-5747 GCA_963550425.1 uncultured Neisseria sp. | reverse complement strand
AAAAGATCAAGTATTAAACACAATCAAAATTCGAATATGGCATTCTCCGCAAAAACATTCATGCACGGCAATTTTCTTTAATTAAGATAAATTTAATGCTTAAGGAATTACTTATATTTTTGGTAATAACTGGTTTTACGGAAGCATGGTTTATTGATAACTTCCACTGAAATAATAATAGCATATTATTTCTTCAATACATTGAAATTTAATTAAATTTAATTAACGGGCAATATAAAGTTTATCGCCAACAGTCATATTTTAGACCTGTCGGCGATATTGCTGTTCGCTGTTAAAATTTACCTTTAATACCAAAAGTAATCGTTCTACCCGGCCCGGGGGTGGGGACGTTGCTCATGGGGTCGAGGTAGTAGCGGTTGGTGAGGTTGCCCACACCGAGGTTGAGGCTGAGCCTGTTGCCGATGCGGTAGCGGGCGTAGGCATCCCAGATGGTGGAGGCGCGCCAGTGGTAGGCTTGGCCGGTGGTTTTGAGCAGGCGCCCCATGCCTTGTTCGATGAGCCGGTCGTGCTGTTTGCTATCGCGGCGGCTGTGGTGGATGCCGCGGATGCCGAGCTCGAGTTTTTCGCCGAATAGGCGCACGCCCAAGTCTAAATTAATGGAGTATTTGGGCTGGATGGATTGGTAGAACCTGGTTGCGCCGATGCCGCCTTCGATGCAGGAGGGCACGCTGTTGTAGTACATATCGTAGGCGAAGGAGAGATTTTCGTCGCAGGTTTGCTGTTTCAGGCGGTAGGTGCCGCCGAGCGACATGAAGAAGCGGCCGAAATCAAGGCGGCTTTGCAGTTCGATGCCTTGGGTGATTTTGCGGTCGTATTGGATGAGGTCTTTGTTGGCGGCGGTGTCGATGACGTTTTTGATGGTATTGGAGAAATAGGTGAGGCGAACGTCGCCTTCGCGCAGCCTGCTCCACAGCGGGGCGAAGTTGTAGCTGTAGCCGATTTCCCAGTTGGTGCTGCGTTCGGGCTTGAGGTCGAACGAGGGCAGCATGGCTTCCAAATACACTGCGCCGAAGCTCATGTTGGTGGCTTCGTAGATGCTGGGGAAGCGCGTCATCTGCGCCCAGCGCAGGTGCAGGCGGCTGTTGTCGGTGAGGTCGTAGCTGAGGGCGAGCATGGGCGACCAGGCCGAGCCGTTGAGGCGTTTTACCGGCGGGTAGTTGGCATCGCCCGTTATCGGGGTATGGATGTGGCGGGCTTCGTCGGGCAGGTCGGTGCTGGCCAGGTCGTTGCGGCGGGTGCGGTAGTCGGGCGAATTATCGTCGGTGGCGTTTTCCTGATATTGGCTGGCTTCATAGCCGTAATCAAACGGATAGTTGTCGTCATTGGGATGATATTCGAAGCGGGCGCTGCGGCTCACGCGAAGGTAGCGGTAGTAGCTGCCCTGCCTGCCCTGAGGGTTGCTTACGCGCTGGTCGAACAGGCCGTTTTCAAAGGCGGGGCCGTGGAATTTGCGGTTGCCGTATTCTACGATTTTGGGGCGCACCGGGCGGTAGAGTACGGTTCGGCTTTCATCGAAAACCTGGTATTGGCCGTTTCCGTCGATATAGCCGGTGTTGCCGTTTTGGTCGTGGCGCGACAGGCTCTCGTCGGGGAAAAAGCCGTAGCGCCGTTCGAAGTTGCGGTAGATGGTTTCGAAGTTGCCCGGGTCGGCGTCGATTTCGGCTCTGGCGCGGCGGTAGGCATCGATTTCTTCCTGCGTCATCAGTTGCAAATACGGCAGGGCAATGCCGCTGATGACGTTGCCGCCGTCGGCATTTTGGGTAACGGAATAGGCGGGGTTGCGGCCGGCGCGGGCGCGGGCGAGCAGGTCGTCAAACGCCCAGAAGCGGTCATAGCGGATGCCGCCTTCGATTTTCAGGCGTTCGGTCGGCCGCCAGTCGAAACTCAGTTGCGCGCCCCATTCTTTGCGCCGCCCGGAACGCGGGCCGGTGAGCTTGGTGAGCGCGGTTACGGCATCCATTACGCCGAAGAAGTCTTGGTCGTTTTTCGCCACTTCGCTGCTTTCGTCCAGCTTTTCGTATTGGTGGCGGGCGGAGAGGGTGAGGCTGAATTGGTCGTTCAGGCGCATGCGGTTACTGATGTTGAAGCCGGTGCGGGTGGCTTTGGTGGTTTGCACCGCGCCGGAGAATACAGTGTTTGCGCCATCGATAACGGGCGGGTCGTTGGGCGGGGTGTTGCGGTCGTAGCCTTCGTCTATCAGCTCTTGGCAGCTGGCGATGCCGCGTGCGGGGTCGGGCTGGAGATTGTGGCGGAAGCAGCGCGCCCAGGCATCGTATTTGTTGTCGCCGTACGGCACGGCCAAATCGGGGCCGCCGCTTTGATGGCGGGTGCTGCTGGTGCGCACGCGCCAGATGTCGGCTTTGAGGTCGATCCAGCGGCTGCCTTCGGGCTGCCATTGGTAGCCGAGTTTGTAGGTGCGGCTGCGGATGTCGGAGTCGATGCCTTGCACGGGGGCGATGTCGTAACGCTTGCGCTGCATATTGTATTGGCTGCCCAGGCCCAGCAGCAGGTTGTTGATGAAGGGGTTCATCTCGCCGAAGCGGATTTCGGTGTCCATGTAGTGCAGGTTGATTTGCCGGCCGCGCGGCAGATACCAGTTGTTTTTTACAAGCAGGCTGCGGCTGGAAACGTTGCTGTTGGGCACTTGTTCGCCGGGGCGGTAGAGGTCGGCCATGTCGGGAATCAAGGCGTCGGAGCGGTCGGCGCGCGGGTCTTCGCTGTCGTAAATGGCATTGTTCAGGTAGCCCGATGCGCCGCGTTTGCCGCTGAAGTAGGTGCCTTTGCGGCGGTCGCTGTAGGCAACGAGGCCGTCTGAAAGGTCGGTTTTGAAGGCGGCGGAAAACAAAAGGTTGCGGTCGTTTTTAAATTCGGCAAAGCGGCTGCTTTGGCGCGGCTTGTTGGCATCCGTGCCGTAGAAATTGAGTCCGGCGAAAGGCACGTTGCCGCCTAACGTGCCCGATGCGCCGTCGGCGGTGGGGTTGCCGGGCAGTGTGCGGTAGTCTTTGCCCAGGTAGTCGTTCAGGTTTTGCAGTGGTTTGGCAGTGTTGTTGGAAAACTCGGTTTTCACTTCCACGCCCCAGCTTTTGCCTTCGGGGATGATGTCGGCGGGCTCGATGGTGCGGATGGATACCGCGCCGCCCACGCCGGACTTCACGCCGCGCGTCATGGCCGGGCCTTTTTCCACCGTGATGCTGCGGAACAGGGCGGGATCGACGTAGTTGCGGTCGGCGATGCCGTAGTTGTTCATCCACACGTCCACGGTCTGCTCCGTGCCGTCGATGGTAACGGGGATGCGGCCTTTGCCGCTGATGCCGCGGATATTGGGCGTAATCGCGCTGCCGGCGTTGCGGGTGTTCATGTTGTACACGCCGTTTAAGCCTTTGAACACGTCGCCGGCGGCATCCGTGCGATAGCGTTCGAGATATTCTCGGCCGGCGTAGACGCTGGAAACGTTTTTGTAAAACACGTCGTCCGCACCTTTTTGGTCGGCACTGCGTTTGCCGGTAACAACGACATCGTCCAGTTCTGCGGTTTCGGTTTGGGTTTCCGGCTGAGGGGTATCTTCGGCACGCGCGGGCAGCCCCGTCAGGATGCCGGCGATACTCAACGCGAGGATAGCGGGTGGGTCGGGAAGTTTGGCCATGATGGTAACCTTTTGTCAGAAGCCTGCCATTTGCCCGCCGTTGTTCCCCGTCAAATGCCGAAAGGCTGTAATGAAATTATTAACAAACTGCCGCGATGCTGCCTTGCCCGACTGAAATCCGTGTGTCGTCTGCAGCCTTACTGTTTGCCGCCGGCCTTAATTTTATTGCGGCAGTATAATTATAATTGAAAAATCAGTTATCTGCCATGCTGGAGGTTTTGTCTGGAAAACAATCTTACGCCAAATGGCTGCAACCCCTAAGAAGCGTAAAAAAGAGTAAGGATAATACATTTTTAAATTATTATCAATCGCTGTTTTGAGGCCGGATAGATTACCTTTGCGGCCGTTTGCGGTTGTCGGTTTGTATGGGGAAACAGTTGTTTCGGCGATAGGCAGGCGGAAATCAAAAAACCGCCCGAAACGGTTGTTTGGGCGGATTGGACGGGGGTTTACGCGCCTGTTGCCGGCTCTTCGGGCTTGGGCAGCGTTTGTTCGGACTGTTCGGCGGCTTCATCGGATTGTCCGGCTTCCTGCACGGGGGCGGGCTGCAGCAACAGGCCGATTAGCCTGGCCAATGCCGCCTTCATTTTCCGGCGGTCTATGATTTGGTCGATTGCACCTTTTTCCAATAAAAATTCGGCGCGTTGGAAACCTTCGGGCAGGGTCTCGCGTACGGTTTGCTCAATCACGCGCGGGCCGGCAAAACCGATTAAGGCATTGGGCTCGGCTACCACGATGTCGCCCAAAAAGGCGAAGCTGGCCGATACGCCGCCCATGGTCGGGTCGGTCAGCACGGATATGAAGGGCAGGGCTTTTTCATTCAGCAGATGCAGGGCGGCACTGGTCTTGGTCATCTGCATCAGGGAATTTAAGCCTTCCTGCATACGCGCGCCGCCCGAAGCGGCCACGCAGATGAAGGCGCAGCCTGCAGCTGCTGCACGGCGCACGCCTTTGACGAAGCGTTCGCCGACTACCGAACCCATCGAACCGCCGATAAAGCGGAATTCGAAGGCGGCCACAACAACGGGCAGGCCGTTCATGCTGCCTTTGACGACAACGATGGCGTCGTCTTCGCCGGTGGCCTTTTTGGCGGCAGCCAAACGGTCGGGGTATTTTTTACTGTCTTTGAATTTCAGTATGTCGGTAGGCTTGACGTTTTCGCCGATTTCTTCGCGGCCGCCTTCGTCCAGCAGCAGGTCGATGCGTTCGCGGGCACTCATGGCGTCGTGGTGGCCGCATTTGGGGCAGACGTTGTCGTTGTGTGCCAACTCGGCGGCATAGAGTGTGGACGCGCACGAAGGGCATTTGTGCCACAAGCCCTCAGGCACGGCCGATGCGTTTTTGTCTTCGCGTTTGATTTTCGGCGGAAGGATTTTGTCTAGCCAGCTCATCATGTTTTGTTTGCTCCTTGGTTGTGGCCGGAATTTTTATATGGCCGAAACGCTTGGTCTTTTGAAAAAGTTATAACGGCGTTGTGCCGCATTTTATGCTTTTTTGTTTCGGCTGTGTCTTGTATAAAAATGGTTTTCCGGCTGTGGCGGGGGTGTGTTTGCGGCAGCAGCCCCCGGTTATGGGAAAAGCCCGCCCTTGCGGGCGGGGATGGGCAGATTCGGGCGCGATAGTAGCCAATGGCGGCGGTTTAGGCAAGTTTTGCCCTGTGTTCAAGCGGCATTATTCGCCGATTGGCCGGTAAGACAGGCAGATATCGGCTGTCGGGGCGTAACCGGCCAAGCCTCCGGTGCGGGCGTTCCGGCCTTCGGGGCAGGGGATGTTGCAGTCGGATTGTGCCATCAGTTTGTCTAATTCCGCCTCATCGCATTCTGCTTCTATGATGCGTTTGCCTAAGGCGATTAATTCGGTACGGGTCATCCGACCGCCTGTTTCAGGCTTTTCACCAATGCGCCGACGGCTTTTGCTTCGCTTCCGGCATTACTTTCGATTTCTTTCACAATGCGGCTGCCCACAATCACGGCATCGGCCACCGCGCCGATTTTGCGCGCGCTTTCGGCATCGGAAATCCCGAAGCCCACGCCTATCGGCAGGCTGATGTGGCGGCGCAGGACGGCGATTTTGGCCGCCACTT
>CAUVCE010000113.1:0-5755 GCA_963550425.1 uncultured Neisseria sp. | reverse complement strand
ACAGGCCGCCGCTGTCGCGGAAGGTTTGCAGGCCGCTTTCCGCGCTGATGCCCGCACCGGTGAGGACGACGCATTTTTTCATCAAAATTTCCTTAACGGTTGAAACCCCGCCCTTTGGGGCGGTAGGATTTGGGTTTGTTTGGGAGGGGCGTAACCCCTTCTGGTAGGGCAACACACAGGGCTGCGCCTTATGTTCGGCCCTGTGTGTTGAAACATGGTTTGTTCCTTATCTGTCTAAACCCCGCCATTTGGGCGGCGGGGCGTTATTCCTTCCGGGTTTTCAAACGGCTATTCGCCTTATTTTGCGCGGTTGCGCAAGAATTGCAGCAAGAGCGGCACGGGGCGGCCGGTCGCGCCTTTTTCCTTACCCGACTTCCACGCCGTGCCGGCGATGTCCAGATGCGCCCACGGGTAGTTTTCCGTGAAGTGCGACAGGAAGGCGGCGGCAGTGATGGTGCCGGCGGGGCGGCCGCCTATGTTTTGCAGGTCGGCAAAGTTGGATTTGAGTTGTTCGCGGTATTCGGCAAACAGGGGCAGCTGCCATGCCTTGTCGCCGCTTTGGCGCGATGCGGTCAGGATTTCGGCGGCCAGCTCCTGCGTGTTGGTCAAAAGGCCGCTGGCAACGTGGCCGAGTGCGATGATGCACGCGCCGGTGAGTGTGGCGACATCGACTACGGCGGCGGGTTTAAACTGTTCGGCATGGCTCAGCGCGTCGCACAGTATCAGGCGGCCTTCGGCATCGGTGTTCAGGATTTCGATGGTGGTGCCGTTCATGGCCGTTACCACGTCGCCGGGTTTGCTGGCGGCCGCGTCGGGCATGTTTTCGCAGGTGGGGACGATTGCGGTCAGGTTGATCGGCAGTTTGGCTTTGGCGGCGGCCGCGAATGCGCCGATGACGCTTGCCGCACCGCACATGTCGTATTTCATTTCGTCCATCGCTTCGCCCGGCTTGAGCGAGATGCCGCCGCTGTCGAAGGTGATGCCTTTGCCGACGAGTACGACAGGGGCGGCGTTTTTGTCGGCCGCGCCGCGCCAGTGCAGTTCGATGAGGTAGGGGTCTTGCGCGCTGCCTTTGGCCACCGACCAGAACGAACCCATGTGTTCGCGGATATGGTCTTTATCGTGGATTTTGGCGGCCGCACCGAATTTTTCGGCTTCGGCACGGGCGGTGTCGGCCAGATATTTCGGGGTGCAGACGTTGGGGGCGGTATTGCCCAGGTCTTTGCACAGGTTGATGCCGTAGAGTTGGGCTTCGGCCCAATTCAGGGCGGTTTGCACGGCGTCGGCGTGTTCGGTGTGGAAGGTTGCGCCGTCGAGTTTGGCGGCTTTCGCGTCTTTTTTGAAACGGTTGAATCGGTAAGCGGCTTGTCCGAAGGCGAGCGCGAAGATTTCGGCGGCTTCGGCGGTTTGGTTTTGGTCGAAGCCGTTCAGGCCGATGTGCAGGTTTTCCTGTTTTTGAGCCCATGCGGCGGCTTCGGCGGCGGCTTTTTCAAGCGCGTCGCGGCCGTCGTTTTCCGGCAGCGCGACCGCCACGGCTTTCAGTTTGCCCGATTCGGCGGTTTGGGCGGCGGCAAAACGTTCGCCTTCGGCCAGCGATTCGAGCAGCAGGCGGGCGGTTTCGTTGTCGGGTGCGTTTTCACGATTGCGGCAGATATAAAGCAATGCGCCTTCCTGATGCGGCTGCAAGGCGGCGGCTTTTGTGCTAAATTGCATCTCAATTTTCCTTTACGGGTGAACGCCGTTTGTTACGGCAATGCGTCATTTTAACGCGAATCTTCATCCTATGCCCGATACCTGTCCCTTGAAGCTTGTGGGAAGGCAGGCGGCAGGTTTAGAATATTTTTTGAAAACGGCATATGCATTTTCAATTGAAAATAAAATCCCCCCAAAAGGAGCTATAAGGAGCTGTTATGAACAAGATGTTTGTTTGTTTATCTGTTTTGGCGGTTGCGCTGTCGGTCGGCGGCTGCAGGGGAGGGGCTAGTGCCCAGCAGAAACAGGATCTTTCCCATATGAATGCCCGCCAGCGCGATGAAGCAGGGCGCGAGGCCGCAGCCGATCTGCGCCGAACGGAATTGAAGGAAGATGCAGACACGAAGATGGCGGATATCCGCTACCGTGCTTCTGACGATACTTTTGTGTATACGCTGATATTGAAGAAAATCGCCAGTCCGAAAGTGCTCGATACCGCACGACGGCGCAAGCTCGATGCCATGCTCCATAAGGAGGGCAGAAAAGAAATCTGCCGTAGCCGAAATATGCGTGATTTAATGGTGCACGGGCGTTATTCGGTGGAATACCGCGTGCTCGCGCGCAACGGCGGGGCGCTGTCTTCCCCGATACACATCAGTGCCCGGGATTGTTGAGGTTTGGGCAGGGGTAAGCCTGAAAAAGCCTTTTCAGACTCTAATTCTGTTTACGCCTTTTTTTGAGATGGTTTTTACCCGATTGCCGCCGACTTATAAATCGCCCGTTCCCGCATCTACGCAAGCCATCAACCCTTCAGTTGTTGCGATATTCGTCGGCCGCGCGATTTGATGACGGACGACGGTTATATAATGTTTCAACACACAGGGCAGGCGCCGCCCTATGTGCCGCCCTACCGGAAGGGGTTACCCCTTCCCAAACAAACCCGGATTCTACCGCCCCGAAGGGTGGGGTTTCAACCATTAAGGAAACGATGATGAAAAAAGCTTTGTTTGTACTTTTAACCGTCCTGCCGCTGGCCGCATTTCCGGCAAACGATGAAGGGATGCCCGAAGAGTTGAAGCAGTTTTTTGCCGACCTGACCGATACCGAACGCGACAGCCTGGGCAGGGAAGTCGCCGCATCGATGCGGAAGAAAAATACGGGCGGCCGGTATTCCAATATCCGTATCACCGATACCCGGTACCGTGCCTCAGACGATACTTTCGTCATTTCGGCAAAGCTGAAGCAGGAGCAGGACTCGGCCGCAGGCATTATGCAGTCGGCGTTCGAACGGAAAATGGCGCGGACGATGCGCGAGGAAATGTGCGACGACGACAAAATACGCGATTTGATGACGATAGGCCGTTACGCCTTCGAATACCGTATTACCACAGCCAAGGGGAAAACATTCAAACCGGTGCGGATTGGCGCGGAAGACTGCGAATAGGCCGTTTGACTGTAAATGAAAGCGCAACCCGATATACGGGTTTGTGCCAAAGACCGCCCATAAAACCGCAGGCCGTCTGAAAACCCTTCAGACGGCCTTTGAAGACAAAACATGATATACCGACAAAACTTCGTCAAAGAACTCACTTTTACCGCCATCGGCATCTTCGTCGTCATCCTGGCCGTGCTGGTGTCCACGCAGGCCATCAACCTGCTCGGCCGCGCGGCAGACGGGCGTGTGGCGGTGGATGCCGTGGCCGCGCTCATCGGCTTTTGGACATTGGGCATGACCCCGCTGCTGCTTGTTTTAACCGCCTACATCTCCACACTCACCGTCCTGACCCGCTTCTGGCGCGACAGCGAAATGTCCGTTTGGCTTTCCTGCGGCCTGTCGCTGCGGCAGTGGGTGCGCCCCGTATTGTCATTCGCCCTGCCGTTTGCCGCACTGGTGGCCGCCATGCAGCTTTCCGTCTTGCCGTGGGCGGAATTGCGAAGCCGCGAATTTGCCGAAATCCTAAAACAAAAACAAGAACTCTCCATGGTTGAAGCGGGCGAATTCCGCACCTTGGGCAAGAAAAACGGCCGCGTTTACTTCGTGGAAACCTTCGACACCGGCTCCGGCATCATGAAAAACCTGTTCTTACGCGAACAAGACGACAAAGGCCGCGAAAACATCATCTTCGCCAAAGAAGGCCGCTTCTCGCTCACCGACAACAAGCGTACGCTCGAACTGACCCAAGGCTACCGCTACGGCGGCATCCCCGGCGAAGCCGACTACAACCAAGTCTCCTTCGAGCATCTCAACCTAATCATCAGCACCACGCCGAAAATCATCAATCCGATAGACCACCGCCGCACCATCCCGACCGCCAAACTCATCGGCAGCGACAACCCGCAGCACCGCGCCGAGCTCATGTGGCGGCTGAGCCTGCCCCTAGCCGCACTTATATTGAGCATATTGGCCGTCCCCCTGTCCTACTTCAACCCGCGCACCGGCCACACCTACAACATCCTGTTTGCCATCGGCTTCTTCCTCATCTACCAAAACGGCCTAACCTTCCTGCGTAATGCCATAGAAAACGGCAAGCTGGGCTTTTGGACGGGCTTTTTGCCCATACACATCATCATGCTGGCCATAGCCGTCATCCTGCTGCGCGTGCGCTCCATGCCCGCCCAACCCTTCGCCCAAGCCCTGAAAGCCGCATTGAAAGGCCGCGCATCATGACACTCATCGCCCGCTACCTTATCAAACAGCTCAGCATCACCACCCTGTACGCCATGTTTGCCCTGCTTGCCCTATACAGCTTCTTCGACATCGTTGCCGAAGTGGGCAGCGTGGGCGAAGGCGGCTACACGGGCATCAAAATGATGCAGTACGTCCTGCTGCAAATCCCCGACCACGCCTACCAAATGATGCCCCTGGCCGTACTCATCGGCGGCTTGATTGCCCTGAGCCGGCTTGCCTCCAACAGCGAAATGACCGTCATCAAAACCAGCGGCATGAGTACCCAAAACATCATCGCCATCCTGCTCGGGTTCGGCCTGATATTCGCCGCTGCCACCGCCCTTCTGGGCGAAAGCGTCGCCCCCGCCGCCAACCGCTACGCCCAAAACCTGAAAACCACGGCCAAAAACGGCAAAATCAGCACCGGCGCGCAAGGGCTGTGGATTAAAGAGCAAAACAACATCATCAACGTGCGCGAAATGCTGCCCGACCAAAGCCTGCGCGGTATCAAAGTCTTCCGCCACGATCAAAACTTCAAACTGGCCGAAAGCTGGCAGGCCGAATCCGCCGTCATCGCGGCAGACGGAAGCTGGAAACTGGCAAACGTCCGCCGCAGCATCTTGGACGGCGACCGCGTCCGTACCGAAAAACACGACAGCGAATACTGGCAGGCGGGCATACGCGGCAGCCTGCTCGACGTACTGCTGGTCAATCCCAACCAAATGTCGCTCACCGCGCTGACCGCCTACATCAAGCATCTTGAAGACAACAAGCAGCAGGCCGACAACTACAAAATCGAATGGTGGCGCAAACTCATGTACCCCGTTGCCACCGTCGTCATGGCCTTGGTCGCCCTCGCCTTCACCCCGCAATCCACCCGCCACGGCAACATGGGCTTGAAACTTTTCGCCGGCATCTGCCTCGGACTGGCCTTCCATTTCGCCGGACGGCTGTTCGGCTTCACCAGCCAGCTCTACGGCGTACCCGCCTTTGCCGCCGCCATGCTGCCCACCGCAGCCTTCGCCGCATGGGCGGTATGGCTGATACGGAAGCAGGAAAGGCGTTAAACGGAAATATAAAAACAGGCCGTCTGAAAACCTGAAATACGGTTTTCAGACGGCCTTATTTCCATCCGGTTTAGTCGTCGCGGCGGACTGAAACCACGCGGCCGGTACGGGCATCGACCTTCACTTTATATTCGCGCCCGCGTTTGATGATTTCCACATCATAATGCGGATAGCCGTCATCACGGTCGAAATCAATGTCTTTTACACGCCCGCCGATACGGGAGAGTGCGGCGCGTCTCGCCTGTGCATAGCTGATGTAGCGGCCATGGCCATACTTGGATCTTTTCGCCTTATAGCTTTGGCTGTAACGCGGACGGTAGTCATCATC
>CAUVCE010000112.1:0-5861 GCA_963550425.1 uncultured Neisseria sp. | reverse complement strand
AAGGGTTGCAGGGCGCGGCCGAGTTCGGCGGTTTTCATCAGCAAAGCGTCTTCGCCCGGCGCTTCGGCAACCAGGTATTTGCCGCCGAAATCCGCACCGCTCAATTGCCCGATAAGCCGCATTTCGGCCAGCATTTCGGCAGGCATATTGACCCATTGCCCGATGTCGTCGCGCCAGTCGCCGCGCCACAACCCGACCGCCAGCAATATGCCGCCGACCACCAGCCAGCCGCGCTTGTGCAGGCGGGCTTTCAGACGGCCCGATAAGGCGTGGAGCCGTTCGGTCAGCGCGGCAAAAGGTACGGTTCGGGCGCGGTACCGGCGAAACAGCAGCGGCAGCCACAGCACCGTCGCGCCGAATGCGCCGAAGAGGGCGAAGCCTGAAAATACGGCGGTTTGCCGCAACACGGGCAGCGGCGTGAACCACAAGAGCACGTAGCCCAAGACCGTAATCGCAAGGCTGACGGCGAAGCTCGGCAAAACGTGCTTCATCGCCGGCTCCGCCTGCCAGACCGTTTTTTCAGACGGCCCGAACACCGACGGCGCCAGCCAGTGCAGCGGGAAATCCACCAGCATCCCCACCAGGCTCGTGCCGATGACGATGGTCAGGATATGCACTTCGCCGAATACCAGCAAAGCCGCCGCCAAGCCCGTCAGCATTCCCGCCGCCAAAGGCAGCGTCAGCCAGAACACGCGGCCGCTGCGGAACACCCACAGCAGCAGCGCAAACGTCAGCCCCAGCCCGGCCGCGCTCATCAGCCGGCTTT
Source organism: uncultured Neisseria sp. (assembly GCA_963550425.1). Taxonomy (GTDB): domain Bacteria; phylum Pseudomonadota; class Gammaproteobacteria; order Burkholderiales; family Neisseriaceae; genus Neisseria. The sequence goes on along the minus strand of CAUVCE010000112.1, from coordinate 5,095 downwards.
CCTTTTCCGCCGCCGCCTTCGACACCGCCGCAAACAGCGCGCCGCCCGCCGTCAGCGTTTCCGCGCCGTTGTCCGCCGCGATTCGGCGGCTTTGCGCCATCAGCGGCAGGAGCGCGTCGTTGCCCGAAAAGTTATCGCCGCCGGCAAGCCGGCCGCGCAGGAACACCCATGTTTTACCGTTGTCTTCGGCAAACAACATGCCGTTGTTCATGTCCCACTGCAAACGGCTTTGCGGGTTTGCCTTGCCCGCCGCAAACCGTCCGAAGCCCAGCCAGTCCTGCTCCGGCGGCAAAGGCGAGGGTGCGGCGAACGGGTTGGCCGCCGCTTCCGCCCGCGCCTGAAAATATGCCTGCGGCTGCTCGTACAACAGGCGCGCTTCTTCGCGCGGCAACATTGCCAAACCCAGCTTGCGCATATCCGCGCGCACTTTGTCCAAGTCGGGCGTAACGCTGCTGTCCACTTGTTCAAACACGCCGCTTTTGCGCCACACGCCGGCAATTTGCGAGGCCGTCTGAAATGCCGTTTCCGCGTCCTTGCTTCCTGCCAGCAACACCACCTGCGTGTTCAACTGCGCTTCCCCCGCCTTATCCGCCGCCGTCAGGAGCGCGTCCGGCTGCTGCTCGCCCGGCAGGAGCGCGGTCAGGTCGGTTTGCAGCCGGTTTTGCACGGAGGCGGCATAAGCGAGAAAAACGAGTAAAACAACATTTAAGGCGGTATAGATACGCCGGTAGAGAGGATTCATCAAAAATTCCTTAATATGGCGGCTGCGGGGGTTTTCGATATAAAATTCGGCCACACAGGTTTTTGCCGCACACTGCACAATCCTAATGGCCGCCATCCCAAACAACCGTTAAGGAAGTTTTAATGAAACACAGGATTTTTATGGCACTGATGCTGCTGTCGGGCTGCGTATACAGCGAAACCCCCCAAGGCCGCTATACCCGCATCGAACTGCCGGCATACAGCCGGACGACCATCAACAAGACCACGACCTTCCATGCGCCGGCGGGGACGACCATCGTCTACGGCGACGACACCCCCGCCTACCGGCAGGATTACGATTGCGATTACGACCGACGCAACCGCCGCCGCTGTTACCCGCGCGCCCCCCGCCATCCTCGCGAGGTGTACCGCATAGAGGGCGGCAACGGCAGCATCACGCAAACCTACGAAGAAAGCGGCTTCCGATTCTGAAATTGTTCGAATCGCAGCGGCAAAACAATTGCCGCATATCACAAAAAAGCCGGCACAAAGCGTAATACGGTATCACGCAAAAGAATCAGTTTGCCGTGGAAAAAATGAGAGGCCTGCGGCAGGACCACGACAGGCAGATTTTGAGGCGCGGCCCAATCCAACGCCTTTTGCAGACAGACCACATCGTCAGCCTCGCCGTGTATCAGCAGAGTGGGGCAGTCGGCCGGCGAGGCCGGTTCGCGCTGTTCGTAATGATTGACTGCCGCGCCCATCAAAAGCAGCAAATCGGGGCGGCGCTGATGGGAGGCGAATAAAGAAACATAACCGCCGAAAGAAAAACCCGCCGCAACCAACTTGGCCGCAAGGGGGTGTTTTTGGCGGGCAAAATCAATTACCGATACGCAATCATCGGTTTCGCCGCGCCCATAATCATGCCTCCCGCCGCTGTTGCCCACACCGCGAAGATTGGGCAAATAACAGTGGAAACCGAGTTGGCTCAACGCCTTGGCGGCCGTTTGAACGACCTTGTTCGTGTTTGTGCCGCCCTGAAGCGGATTGGGGTGGCAGATGACGGCCACGCCCCGTTCCTCGCCCTGTGCGGGTAAAAAAATAGTTTCAAGCCGGCCTGCAGGACCGGCAATGTCGATTATTTCAGGATTTGCCATAAATATTCTGCCATGTTAAAGATGTCCGTCCGATTATAACGGATTATAAAAAAAGCGTTTTCCCATTGTTTGGATTATTGGCTTTGATATCGGACAACATACGGTGGAAATCCAAACCGTAGCGCCTGCCCAGTTCGTCCGCCCGCTTTTTCAAAATATCGAACCGTTGCCCGCGCGGGGCTTGACAAAAAGCCAGTACCGCCACATTGCCGTGGCTTTCCGCCGGTACCGCCAATACACGCCCTTCGAATACGGCCGACAGGGTTTCAACAAATTTCCGATAACGCCGGTCGCCGCCCCACCAGTTTGCGGCAAATATGCCGGATTGCGTCAGGGCGCGGCGGCAGTCGCAAAAAAACTCTTCGCCAACCAAATCATCAATAATCTGTTCACTGTCAAAACCGTCCGTCAAAATGACATCTGTCCCCCCGTATAGGGTTTTGATATATTGCGCGCCGTCCGCCTCGACAATTTCGAAACTGCCGCCTTCGGGCGGTAGTTCGAACAGACTGCGGGCAACGGAAATAACCTGCGGATTGATTTCGACGGCTGTTTGCCGGGTGTGTGGCAGATATTCGTTAATCCAACGGGCAAACGAACCGCCGCCCAATCCGATTTGGGTGATATGGGCGGGTTCTTCGGCAAATAAAAGCCAGGCCATCATGGCACGGCTGTATGACAACACCAATTCGGCGGGATGTTTCAGATTCATCGAACTTTGTATGGTGCTGCTGCCCAAATGCAGCGAACGGATGCCGCCTTCTTCGGAAATCCCCACTTCCGGCAGGGCGGGTTGTGCCGTCCTTAGGCGGCGGTAAGGGTGGCGTGCCATCTGTTTTCCGTTTTGTGAAAAAGGAGGTATTGTATAGCCTGACAGCCGTTTTTCAAACCGCACCAAAGTTATAAAAAAATATGTTGGCGAGCTATTAAAACTTTTGAGAAGTCTTAATGGCCGTAATCTTGCCTTTCATGTTGTCGGTGTAAGGTTTTCTAAATGCTGTTCGAAAATAAATTTTCAGGAAAAACATTATACTAGGTAAGTTTTACTGTTTTTTTTTATATGAGACTTGAGTATATTGATTTTTGGCAGCATAATGCGTGCTTCTTTTCAGCCGGTGTAGCTCAGTTGGTAGAGCACCTGACTTGTAATCAGGGGGTCGCGAGTTCGAATCCTGCCGCCGGCATAAAACTGCCTTTTCAGGCGGTTATTTTTTGTCCAATGCCGTCTAACGCCGTAAACCAAACCCAATAATCACACGGCTTTCAGACCGACTGCCATCCCTCCTTACCTTTCCAGATTATCTAATCCCGCCTATTTTCGCTTAATTGAATCAACCAAAAATGTTGGTACTTTTGTTGGTACATGGCAAAATGCCAGAGAAAGCACCAATATCCTCAAAAGCCGTTTGAAATGCCGTCTAAAACCCTGAACAGTAGACAAATTAAAAATGCCCCGTATATCGTACCGCTGTCCGATTGGACAACTTAAACTGTTGGCGGATTTTCGGGAAATAACGGTTACCACCACCCACCTGTTTCCCGGCCGCACTAAGTTGGAAGGTTTCACCAACAACGCGACAATCAACCGAATCATCGAACGCATGGGCCGGGTTATAACCCGGCTTCCTCAGCTTGGACACAGATATTATTGAATGAAAACGGCTTTAACAAGGTTTGGGCAGCATACCACCGCACGGGATACCTGCCACAGCGGCGGGAAATGATACAGCGGTATGCAGACTACTCGTGGAAATGATGCCGCCTTGCCCTGAAACGGATACAGACACCATAGCTACTATCACAGCCTTACAAACCGCGCCCAAACCTATAATACCCCGCAAAGGTTAAGGCCGTCTCCCCTACCTGTCTGCCCTTGCCCCGCCATAACCGCCAAACCTATAACAGGCACATGGCCACAAAGGAAAGTAACCATGTTGCACCCCAACCATAGGAAGCAGGGGCGGGCGGCTGGTCGGCAGCCCCAAAAACACACAGGAAACCCTAAGCCCCACTGCAAAGCTGGCGACCAAACTGGAAGATATAGAGTTGGAAATATCGCCACGCAGCACCACCCAAAGGCCGCCCGTTGATTTTGGCGAAGGCCGAATGTACTTACCGGACACCAACATCATCAGCGAAATGCGAACTTTGCAAAGGTTTCAGCTTTTTTACCTGTCCAAATCCAACCCCAAACTATTCGACCGTAACCGATTTGGCCAGATTACGCGGTTTGTCCACATCCGTACCGCGTGCGAGGGCGGCGTGGTAGGACAAGAGTTGCACAGGGATGGTGTGCACGATGGGCGAAAGCACGCCGACATGGCGCGGGGCGCGGATGACGTGCACGCCGTCGGTGGCGTTGAAATTGCTGTCGAGGTCGGCGAAGACGAAGAGTTCGCCGCCGCGTGCGCCGACTTCCTGCATGTTGGCTTTGACTTTGTCCAACAGGCCGTCGTTCGGCGCGATGACGACGACGGGCATGTTTTCGTCCACCAATGCCAGCGGGCCGTGTTTCAATTCGCCTGCGGGATAGGCTTCGGCGTGGATGTAGGTGATTTCTTTCAGCTTCAACGCGCCTTCGAGGGCAATCGGGAAGTGGATGCCGCGGCCTAAAAACAGTGCGCTGTTTTTCTTGGCGAATTTTTGCGCCCACGCGGCGATTTGTGGCTCAAGGTTGAGAACGTGTTGGATGCTGCCGGGCAGTTGGCGCAGTTCTTCGACGTATTCGCGCGCTTTTTCGGCGGAAACCAAACCGCGCTGTTTGCCCAGCGTTACCGCCAAGCCAAACAATACAACCAGTTGCGTGGTGAACGCTTTGGTGGAGGCGACGCCGATTTCTGCGCCGGCGCGAGTGTACAGTACCAATTCGCTTTCGCGCGGCAGGGCGGATTCCATGACGTTGCAGACGGAAAGGCTGTGTTTGTGCCCTAAGGATTTCGCGTATTTCAGGGCTTCCATCGTGTCCAATGTTTCGCCGGATTGGGAGATGGTGATGATCAGTTGTTTCGGATCGGCAATCACGTCGCGGTAGCGATATTCGCTGGCGATTTCGACGTCGGTCGGGATTTTGGCGATGGATTCGAGCCAGTATTTGGCGGTCAGCGCGGCGTAGTAGGACGTGCCGCAGGCGAGGATTTTGATGCTGTGGATGTCGTCGAACACTTCGCGTGCGTTCGCGCCAAAGTTTTCGGGTTCGAAGCCGCCGTCAAGGAAGACTTCGGCGGTATCGGCGATGG
>CAUVCE010000111.1:0-5862 GCA_963550425.1 uncultured Neisseria sp. | reverse complement strand
CCGAAGTATCGGAATCGCTGCTTTCCAAACCGGTCTGTTCGCCGATTTGGCGGGCAACTTCCTGCATATCCCAATTCAGTTTTGATTCGGCCAATACACGCAAGCCCAAGTGGTTAGGTTCGATACCCAAACCGGCTTTGATGTAATCCATCAGTTCGATTGGCGTCAATATGTTGAAATGTTTGTCTAGTGTAACAGACAATAGGTCGACATCGCCGACACGCAGACACATATCACACAGTTCGCACACCAGTTTTTTCGGTGCAGGAGTCAGCAGGTTATTCAAATAGCCCGCCAGTGAAACGGCTGCCTTATCCTCATAACCGAATTGTTTGTAAACTTGATATTCCGTCAGGGGATCGACTTCTTGCGCCGAAACCGAAGCGGTGGACATATCGGGTGAGCCGCTGTCCCACTCCCATTCCTGTTCGGTATCTTTTTCTTCTTCGTCTTCTTCCCAATCGTCATCGTCATTTTGATCCGACTGGTCATCTTCATCATCATATTCCTCTTCGTCAGAGGTATAGTCTCTACGGCCCGCCGATTTTGATTTTACTACTATCAATATAATCAAAATCACGCATATGGCCACGAGTATTCCCACAATAACGTAATTCAAGAATATCTCCCGATATGTGATATCTACAAACAGTTTGGCTTGTTTTCACCTGAAAACGCATGTAAAAGTTTAGTGCGAAACCGTTAAACCCTTAGTCTTTTATAATAACATGACTTGAAAAAAATCTACTGTTTATCCAAACGTTTTACTTAATTAAACACACTCCTAGCATTCAAAACAGCCGACCATCTCGACATGGGCAGTTTGCGAAAATAAATTCATAATACCTAATTTTTTGAATTTATAACCTTTTTTAACAAATTCCACTATGTCGCGGGCAAAAGTCGCCGGATTGCACGAAACATACACTATCCTCGCCGGCCGTTTTTTGTCAGGCAGTGCCTTTGCAAGGGCATATGCCCCCGCCCTCGGCGGATCAAGCAGGATTTTATCCGATTTTTCCCAAGTTTCGAAGATGTTCCTATTTATTTTGAACAAGTCCGCAGTTTGAAATTTGAGATTGGTCAAATTATTTTGCCGGGCATTGGCGCAAGCCTGCCCCGTAAGCTCCGCCAATCCCTCTATGCCGGTTATTTCCGCACCGCTTCGGGCAAGCGGCAGGCTGAAATTGCCCGCACCGCAAAACAGGTCGGCTATCCGCTCTCCCTTTTCAGGCGCTATCAAATCCACAGCACGCCGAACCATCAGGTTGTTCAATGCGGCATTAACCTGGGTAAAGCTGCCGACTGTAAAGGCCATGTCGATATCGAAGTCGGTAAGGCGGTAGTGCAGGAGGTTCTTTCCCCCGTCGGACAAATACACTCCGCCTTTGGCTGTTTGCCAGCTTAAATGCCAGTCCGAACCCAGTTCGGTTTGCAGTTCGTGTAGGCAGCCTGTTTGTTTGTCAGAAGGCTTGTGTGTGAATAATAGGTTTAATGCGGTAACGCCGCCAATGCCGACGGCAAATTCTATGCCCTTTAGCATATTGGATAGGCTGTGCAGTTGTTTTTTCAGCAGGGGCAGTATGGCCGTCAGGTGTCGCGGCAGTATCGGGCAGGTGTTTATATTAATGGTGTCTCTGCTTTTTCTAGCCTGAAATCCGATTTTCAGGCGGCCTTTTTCGTCCGAACAAACGCTCAGGCGGCCTCTTTCCCGATAATGCCAAGGGAGGCCGTAAATTGGGGGCAGTATTTGTTCGGGCATACTTTTGGCCAGCCTCAGGCATTGTTCTTCCACCACCCTCTGTTTGAAAGCCACCTGAGCCGAAAACTCGATGTGCTGCATGGAGCAGCCGCCGCAATCGCCATAATGGGGGCATGGCGGTTCTTGCCGATAATCGGATGCTTCGACAATCCGCACGGCATCGGCTTCGTCAAACCGCCTGTCTTCCCTATTGATGCGGTAAAGCACTTTTTCTCCCGGCAATGCACCCCGAATAAAAACCGCCTTGCCGTTTTGCCGCGCGACACCCCGCCCCTCGTGATCCAAACCGACTACCCGGCCTTCGGCAAGCGGGCTGCCGCCGTTTTTAACCTGTTTTACCATTTTTGCCACGTTTCCATACTCATTATTACAAAAAAACAGCTGTTTTCCCACAAAACGACCCTATTTCAGGTATGATGCCAAACCTTTATTTTTTATCCGAAAAAACCGCAATGAAAAAAACCGGATTCTTTTTGGCGGCAGTTTTCCTGTCCGCCCTTGCCTTGGCCAACAATACGGCCGTACCCGATGTTTCACCCGTCGCAAACGGACACCATGTCGTCATCAATATTCCGCAGCAACGCCTGTTCCTTTATGCAAACGGGCAGTTGAAAAAAGTCTATCCCGTTGCCGTGGGCAAAGCCGTTACGCAAACCAGTTTGGGCGCGCACAAAATCGGCGCGAAAGCCTTCAACCCGACTTGGCATATTCCGAAATCCATCCAGCGCGAACGGGGGGACGGCGTAACCTCCGTGCCGCCTGGCCCGCGCAATCCGCTGGGCCCCGTGTTCGTGCGTTTGGGCAATCCGAAACTCGGTTTGGGCATCCACGGCACAAACGCGCCGTCCAGCGTGCCGGGTATACGCAGCCACGGTTGCGTCCGCATGAAATCGCCCGATGCTTTGGAGTTTGCCAAAACCGTAAGCACCGGCTCGCCCGCCGATGTGATTTATCAAATGGCAGCCCTTAATGTGGACGGCAACGGCAATCTGTGGCTGGCCGCCTACCGTGATCCTTACAATAAAAAAAATCTGGACACCGCAGCCCTCCGCAAAAGCATTCACGCCTGGGCAGAGGCCAACCGTAAGACGATACAGGAAAAACGCATCAATGCTGTTTTAAAGGCGCGAACCGGCGCTTTAAACTGCCTGACTTGCACCGGCAAGGCCAAAATCAGCGGAGGGTTGAAGTCGGTGGCCTGGACTTCGGGTTCCGGCGATTTGAGCAGGGCAAAATCCATCGTGCAGCAACCGCCCCTGCCCGAAGAAGACGACGGCAACGAGGTATTCTCCGAAGGCAGCGAAGTGGAGGTGGATGTCGGCGATATCCCTGTTTTGCCCGAAAACGACGATACTTCCGACAATTTGTTTTAATTGACCCCGCCGTCTGAAAAGCGGAACCAACACGATAAAGGTTTTTGGCGATTTCTAATTTCAGGCGGCTTTTTTTTGAGGACCGATATGCCCAGACTTTCCATTCCCCTGCCCGCCCCCATACTCTTCCAAACACTGCTGACCGTACAGGTCGGCGACCTTAACTATGGCGGACACCTATCCAACGATGCCGTATTGCGAATGGTTCACGAAGGCAGGATACGCTGGCTGTCTTCACTTGCACTGAGCGAACTGGACATAGGCGGTGGCGGCCTGATTATGCTGGATGCGGCCGTCCAATATCACGCCCAAGCCTTCCACGGGGAGGAAATCCTGCTGACGACGGGCGCGGACGATATCGGGACGGGCAGCTTCTGCTTTACCGCCGGCCTTCAACGCACCGCCGACAAACAAACGATAGCCACCGCCCGCTGCCACATGGCCTGTTTTAACTATCCACGCCAACAGGCTGTCCGGTTGCCGCAAGGGTTCATCAAACACTTACAAACCTCCTGAACCATAACAACGTTTTTCCCTGCCTATTTGCAAGGCCCCCTGCCGTTAATCGCCTGCTGTTGGGTTTCAATCCATTCCTCGCAGGCCGCCATCAATTCGGCCTCAGTGCCATTGTTATAGGAAATAGGTTTGCCGATAACCACATCCACCACACCCGGATATTTCAAAAATGAATTTTTCGGCCAAAATTCGCCGCTGTTCAAAGCCACGGGCAGCATATCCATCTCAAACAACTTGGCCATGCGCGCCCCGCCCGTTTTATAACGGCCTTTGCTGCCGGGCGGTACGCGCGTCCCTTCGGGGAAAATTGTAATCCAATAACCCTCTTCCTTACGCGCCCTGCCCTGTCGGGCCAGTTGCGTGCTGGCTTTCGCGCTGCCCCGCTCGATGCCTATGGTTTTAATGATTTTCAAACCCCAGCCAAAGAAGGGAATCTTAAACAACTCGCGTTTGGCCACAAAAACCTGCGGCGGGAAAATCTCCTGCAAAGCCAACGTTTCCCAACCGCTTTGATGTTTTGCGCAGACAATCGCAGGCCGCGATGGAATATTTTCCGCACCGGTTACGCGATATTTAAGCCCCACCACGTTTTTCAACGCCCACATGGTTATCCTTACCCACAAACGCGCCATCTTATGCGCGCCATCGGGTACCAACGCGCCCAACAAGATAAAGGGAAACAAAATAATCAGGCTGCCCGCCATAACCAGCCAATAAATTAAATTACGAATCAGCAACATGAAAAACTTCCTCTTCTCGGTTTTGATTCTGCCGCATCAAGAACTGGGAAAAATCCAGCAGATTGTTAAAAATCAAAGTGGTCTCCGGCAGGCTGCCCTCAGGAAGGCCTACGGTTTTTCTGCCTTTGCCCGTCAGCACCAGCACCGGCCTGCAGCCTGTAGCCTCCGCCGCCTGCAAATCGCGCAAACTGTCGCCCACCATATAAACGGTTTCATTGCCGCCGTCAAAACGGTCGAGGATATCCTCCACCATGCCGCTTTTGGGCTTGCGGCAGTTGCAATTGTCCCTATCGGTATGCGGGCAAAACCAAATGCCGTCTATCTGCCCGCCCGCCTGATGCACCATCTTATGCATCTTGGCGTGCATTTCGGTCAATTCCTGCACGGTATACAGCCCCCGACTTATGCCCGACTGATTGGTCGCCACGGCAATGGTATAGCCGGCTTGGGTCAGAAAGGCTATCGCATCCATACTGCCTTCCAGCGGCACCCACTCATCGGCAGATTTCACATAATCATCGCGGTCTTGGTTAATCACACCATCGCGATCAAGAATAATCAGCTTCATCAAAATTTCCCCAATGATTAAAACCCGGCCGCTCAAAACAGTAGGACAAACCGCAGGCCGCCCGAAGGCCTTTCAGACGGCCCGGCAATTTCACGTCAATTAATAAAACCGTCGTCTTTCATCTTTTTTTCAGAAAGATACTGGCTGACAACGATGAGAGCAGCCAAAACGGCAAAAAACAGCCCTGCCATGGTAACAGTAAGTTTGAGAAAGACTTCATCGGAAAAAAGCACAAACCAAACCTGTAAAATCACCAGCAATACCCAGCCCACAAACAGGCCCAGACAGGTATATACGCCTACCTTAAACATGATTCCCCGCCTTCTCGCGTTCCAAAATCACCACATAGGCCTCGCGGATAAAGAATAACAGCATACGGCGCATATCCTTTTCCATAGTAACCACGCGCCAGCCTTGCGCGGCCTGACGGTTGAGGAAATCGCTGAATCTCACCGGATCGATTTTGGCCGCCCTCAAAAATAAGGATGAAAGCATATCTTCCTGATAAATAATAGCCTTATATTCCTTCACTCAAATACTCCTTCAAAAATTCCAAACAAGGGCGGATTTATTCCTGATTGCCCAACTGCGGCAACACAGAACCTTTGCCCAGCGACAACAAACCGCTTTGAGCATAAATGCCCAGTTTGGCGCGGGTGTCGGTGATATCGAGGTTGCGCATGGTGAGCTGGCCGATGCGGTCGAGCGGGGTGAAGGCGGCGTTTTCCACTTTTTCCATGCTTAATCGTTCGGGCGCATAGGTCAGGTTGGGCGATTCGGTGTTCAGAATCGAGTAGTCGTTGCCACGGCGCAATTCGAGGGTTACTTCGCCGGTTATGGCTTTGGCTACCCAGCGTTGGGCGGTTTCGCGCAACATGAGGGCTTGGCTGTCGAACCAGCGGC
>CAUVCE010000110.1:0-5877 GCA_963550425.1 uncultured Neisseria sp. | reverse complement strand
CCTACGCCGCCGGCGAAAGCTATATGCCCGACGGCTTGGACGAACCCGATTTCTACCAACCCGTCCCGCGCGGCCTGGAAATCAAAATCGGCGAAAAGCTGGCATGGTTGAAGTCGCTGGACGAGGAAGCGGAAGCAGGGCAACAGCCGCCCGAAGACGGCATTCAAAGCAAGAAAGTTTGACTTAGGTTAAACTTAGTTTGAACAAGCCGATTAGAATAGCCACCCGTTACAGGGAAATTCAGAAACACAACAAAAACAAGGGATATCAAATGAGTTATTTTCAATGGACGGCCAAACTCAACACCAACATCCCCCAGGTGGACGAGCAACACAAAGTGCTGGTCGAATGCATCAACGAACTGCATGAAGCCAACCGGCGCAAAGACTTCGCTGCAGAAGGAAAAGTTATCCAAGACCTGATAACCTATACCGTCGAACACTTTACCGATGAAGAAAAACTGATGGAAGACGCGGGTTATCCGCTCAGCAAACAACACAAACAAATACACCAGCGTTTTGTCGATAAGGTGGCCGAGCTGCAAAAAAGCCATCAGGCCGGCAACGACATCGGCCAAGAACTATTGGATATGCTGCATTCATGGCTGTTTACCCATATCACCCACCACGACCGGGGCTTTATCCCGGTTGTGCAAAAATATCTGGCCGAACAAAAAGCCTTACAGGACGAATTGCAGGCCGAGGCCGCCGTCAATGCCGCCTTTTCCGCCCGCCGCCATGAGGAAGGCCTGCGCCATACCGCATCCATCCCCAAATTCCAACCGCCTGCCCCGCCTGCCGAACAGCCAAAAAAACAAAACGATGTTTTCGCCAATGCCCGCGAAAACATCCCCGACTTGAAAATCTGGCGCTGACCCGCCCAAAACACTTTCAGGGCTGCCCGAGGAAACCACCAAATATCCTTATGCAGCCCGAAGTATTTTTGGACGAAAAAAATATGATTAAATAACAGCCATATATCCCGACAACTGCCGAAACGCCCACCGCATCCTGAGGCAAAACGTACCAATCCCGCACAACACATCGGGCAAAAGGACGATAGTATTTGCCCAACAACCTTATCCGACAATATAATATCCCGCTTTTTTGAAGACCGTCATCCAGCCGGAAACATGCCGGACGGGCAACAGCCCCCACCGCCGCATTTTCCGGCTGATATTATTGTTTTTTCGAATCCCGTCCCAGCCGGTATCGAGTTTCTCTGGAGCATTGCAGATGACCACAGAATCTACCGCCCCAGCCTACCTGCAAATCAAAGGCCTGGTTAAAAAATTTGGCGAAAACTTCGCCGTAAACCACATCGACCTCAATATCGGGCAACATGAGATTTTCGCCCTGCTGGGCAGCTCCGGCAGCGGCAAATCCACCCTGCTGCGCATGTTGGCCGGCATGGAAACACCCACCGAGGGCAGCATCATCCTCGACGGGCAGGACATCACCGCGCTCGCACCCTACGAACGCCCCATCAATATGATGTTTCAAAGCTACGCCCTCTTCCCGCATATGAGTGTCGAACAAAACATCGCCTTCGGCCTGAAACAGGACAAACTGCCCGCCGGCGAAATCAATGCGCGCGTCGAAGAAATGTTGCGGCTGGTGCAAATGACCAAATACGCCAAACGCAAACCCCACCAGCTTTCAGGCGGCCAGCAACAACGCGTGGCGCTTGCCCGTTCCCTAGCCAAACGCCCCAAACTGCTGCTGTTGGACGAGCCTTTGGGCGCATTGGACAAAAAACTGCGCCAGCAAACCCAGCTGGAGTTGGTAAACACCCTGGAAAAAGTCGGCGTAACCTGCATCATGGTTACCCACGACCAAGAAGAAGCCATGACCATGGCGACCCGCGTGGCGATTATGTCGGACGGCGAACTGAAGCAGGTCGATACGCCGAGCAACATCTACGACTACCCCAACAGCCGCTTTACCGCCGAATTCATAGGCGAGACCAACATATTCGAGGGCAAACTGATACATAAAGACGACGCACACGCATTAATCGACTGCCCCGAGCTGCCCAGCCAGGTTTACACCGACCAAAAATTTGAAGCGGAAAACGGCCAAGCCGTATGGATTTCCATACGCCCCGAAGACATCGACCTGCATAAGGAAAAGCCCGCGCACCGCGATACCCACAACTGGGCCAAAGGGGTGGTGAAGGACATTGCCTATTTGGGCAGCTTTGCCATTTACCATGTGCAAACGGAAGGCGGCCGCATCATCAAAAGCCAGGTTCCCGCACCCTATTGGTATGTGCGCAACATCGCGCCGCCGACTTGGGGCGACGTCGTCTACCTTGACTGGCCGGAAAACCAGCCCACCCCGCTAACCCGTTAGGAGGCAGCCGAAATGTCCGTCAATATCAACCGCCGCCTCCGTCCCGGCCGAAAACTGGTCATCGGCATACCCTACTTGTGGCTGCTGCTGCTGTTTTTGATTCCTTTTTTCATTGTGTTGAAAATCAGCTTGGCCGAACAGGATGTCAAAATCCCGCCCTACACGGATTTAATCGTTTCCGACCCTGAAACCGGCAAGCAGACCCTGCACATCGTCATGCAGAACTACAAGGAAATCTTCCAAAACTTCGGCACGACGCTGTCGCAGATGGCCGGTATTTCGCCGCTGGACGGCAACAGCAATATGTACCTCCGCACCTATTGGTCGTCGCTGAAGGTCGCATTTACCACCACGCTTATCTGCCTGCTGATAGGCTACCCGATGGCCTATGCCATTTCCCGCGTCAACCCGGCCTACCGCAACGGCCTGCTGCTGGCCATCATGCTGCCCTTTTGGACATCCCTGCTGCTGCGCGTATATGCCTGGATGGGACTGCTCAGCTCCAACGGCATCATCAACACGCTTTTGATGAAATACGGACTGACAAGCGACCCTCTGGATATGTTTTACAACAGCTTTTCCCTGCATCTGGTCATGGTTTACGTCTACCTGCCGTTTATGGTGCTGCCGCTTTATTCCCAACTGATCAAACTCGACCACCGGCTGTTGGAAGCCGCATCGGACTTGGGGGCGGGACCGGTCAAGTCGTTTTTCGCGATTACCCTGCCCTTGTCCAAAAACGGTATCATCGCAGGTTCTATGCTGGTGTTTGTGCCGGCCGTGGGCGAATTCGTCATCCCCGAACTGGTGGGCAGTTCCGAAAACCTGATGATAGGCAAAGTGTTGTGGACGACCTTTTTCGAGCAGGGCAACTGGCCGCTGGCATCCGCGCTGGCCGTGGTGATGGTTTTGCTGCTGGTCGTGCCGATTACGCTTTACCAACGTTATGAAAACCGCCAACTGGAAGAAGGAGGCAAAAATGGCTAAACGGAAAAATCTGCCTTGGTTGCTCAAAGCCTCCCTGCTGCTGGGATTGCTGTTTTTATATATCCCGCTGATTATATTGGTGGTTTATTCTTTTAATGATTCCAAGCTGGTTACGGTGTGGGGCGGTTTTTCGACAAAATGGTATGCCAAACTGATGAACAACGACCAGATTCTGGAAGCGGCCTTGTTGTCGCTCAGGATTGCGGTTGCCTCTTCTTTGGCCGCCGTGGCCTTGGGGACGCTCGCGGGCTATGCCTTGGCGCGCATCAAGCGTTTTTGGGGCAGCACCCTGTTCACCGGCATGGTTTCCGCGCCGATGATGATGCCCGACGTGGTAACCGGCCTGTCCACCATGCTGCTAATCAGCCAGGCCTTATCCATGATGAAGGGCGCGTTGGGCGACAGCGAATGGCTGCAGCCGGGCTTTTTCACGATTTTCCTGGGACACGCCACTTTGTGCATGGCCTATGTAACGGTGGTCATCCGCGCCCGCCTGTTGGAATTGGATCAGTCGTTGGAAGAGGCTGCCATGGACTTGGGGGCAAGGCCGCTGAAAATCTTTTTCGTCATCACGCTGCCGCTGATTGCCCCCGCCATTGTGTCGGGCTTCCTGCTCGGCATTACGCTGTCGCTGGACGATTTGGTCATCACCACCTTCCTGTCGGGTCCGGGTTCGACCACTTTGCCTCAGTTGATTTTCGCCAAAATCAAACTCGGCCTGGACCCCCAGATGAATGTGTTGGCAACGTTCATCATCGCGGCAGTCGGCACGCTGGTGATTTTGTTGAATTGGTATATGATGCGGCAGGTTACCCGCCGCGAAAGGGAAGCCGCCGAAGCCGAAAGGCAGGAAAGGCTGGCTGTCGAACAGGCCATCCACCACTAAACCCGATTTTCTCAAACAACCCCCATACGGGGGTTTTTGTTTCAAATGAAAACGTCACGGCCACAACCAGACCCAAACGCGGCGGCCTTCGCCCCGCAATACCATAAAGGTGCGGCAGGCCGCCGCCGTGGTCATACTTTCCACACCCACTCCGCGCGCCGCCAATGCGGCAATGATTTTGGGGTGCAGGAATTGTTGTTTCCCCCCCGTCCCGACCAAAATTGCCTCCGGACGGCGGCGGCCTTCGAAACAGGCGGTAAACGAACGGGCGGTCAGGCCTTGGGGGGATGTTTCGGCACAGGGCAGGCATTCGTCCTCCAACAGGCAGACGGCGGAGGTATATTCGCGCCCGCCGATATTCAGACGGCCGGCCTCGCAGCTTTCAATGTTCAATCCGTCATCAAGTCGGTTTTCTTCAAACAACATTTTTTTCTTTCTGGTTAAAGGATTTTCGGGTAGCATTGCGCCTTTTTGGCAACCGCCGCACAAACAACCGATGACAAGGCGTGTTGCAAGGGTTGGGAATTTTGATTTTACTGCCGCGACGGGCGGCGTTTCAACCGGATGGGGGATTTGATGGGAAACGGGGGGTTTGATTATATGATTTTATTCCGCCGCATTATTTCGGAAGCGGGGTTCAACTATTAAGGAAATGATATGAAACCGGTCAATATCGGCATTTTGGGTTTGGGTACCGTGGGCAGGGGCACGGCGGAAGTGTTGCGCGCAAACGCGGCGGAAATCAGCCGCCGGCTGGGGCGCGCGGTGAACGTGTTTATGGTGTCCACGCGCGACGAAGCCAAAGCCCGCGCCGCCTGCCCGCCCGAAACCCTGATTACCGCCGACCCGTTCGAAGTCGTGCGCCACCCGGAAGTGGACATCGTGGCCGAAGTGTTCGGCGGCACGGAAGCGGCCAAAGAGCTGGTGTTGGAAGCCATACGCCACGGCAAACACGTCGTTACCGCCAATAAAAAACTGCTGGCCGAATACGGCAGCGAAGTTTTCGCGCTGGCGGAAGAGAAAAACGTGATGGTGCAATTTGAAGCGGCGGTGGCCGGCGGCATCCCGATTATCAAAGCCCTGCGCGAAGGCCTGTCGGCCAACCGCATCCGCAGCATCGCCGGCATCATCAACGGCACCAGCAATTTCATCTTGAGCGAAATGCGCGAAAAAGGCAGCGCGTTTGCCGACGTATTGAAAGAAGCGCAGGCTTTGGGCTATGCCGAAGCCGACCCGACCTTCGATATCGAAGGCCACGACGCGGGGCATAAAATCACCATCATGAGTGCGCTGGCCTTCGGTACGCCGGTCAATTTCCAAGCCTGCTATCTCGAGGGCATCAGCGGGCTTGACAGCCGCGACATCAAATATGCCGAAGAACTCGGCTACCGCATCAAACTTCTGGGCATCACGCGCAAAACCGACAAAGGCATCGAATTGCGCGTCCATCCCACCCTGTTGCCCGAAAGCCGCCTGTTGGCCAATGTGAACGGCGTGATGAACGCCGTGCGCGTGAATGCCGACATGGTGGGCGAAACCCTGTATTACGGCGCGGGCGCGGGCGCATTGCCGACCGCTTCCGCCGTGGTGGCCGACATCATCGACATCGCCCGCCTGATTGACGCCGATACCGGCCACCGCGTGCCGCAT
>CAUVCE010000109.1:0-5924 GCA_963550425.1 uncultured Neisseria sp. | reverse complement strand
GCCAGTGTTCGGGCAGGTATTCGGACAAATGCGGATCGGCGGACGGGATAATCCAGGCGGCAAGGTTGTGTTCGCGCATGGTTTGGCGGAGTTTGGCAAGGCGTTGGGCGGCCGGGTTCATGAGTTGTTCCTTTCTGCGGGTATGCCGTTTCGGCGGCGGGTTTGACGGGGCAGGCCGTCTGAAAGCGGGGGGTTCGGCTTTTCAGACGGCCTGTTCGGTTCGGCTTATTCGTTTACCGCTTCCAACGCGGTGAAGAAAATAACATCCAAGTCCTTTTTGGGCAGGAAGTCGGATTTTTCGGCGCGGAAGACGTTAGGGCCGGTTTTACGCAACGACTTGTCCCAGCACATGGAAACGAGCTGGCCGGGTGCGCGTTCGATTGTCAGTGTGAATTTGCCGATGGGTTTGGCCCAATTTGCGCCGGTGGTCAGGATGTAGCCCAATTGGGTATAGAAGCGCATTTTACGCTTGGGGTCGGCCAGCGTCCGGCGCAGGTCGTCGCTGATACAGTAGGCCTTGTCCATTTCGCCGCCTTTTTCGAATTGGGGCGGGTAGACGAAGCTGCCGCCCAAAAGCGGGGCGTACTGATGCTTGATTTCGGTGGTTTTGCCGGCTTTGAAAGTCTGCTTCCAGCTGTATACGACCTGAGCCGACCAGAAATCGCTTATGTCGTCATCGACTTTCAGCTTGAGTTTGGCCGCCTGCGGGGCTAGGCATGCCTTGATTTTTGCCGACAATTTTGCGTAATTGTGCTTCTGCGTCCACGGATTCATCAACTCGTCATCGGACAGCCCGCATCGTTTCAGTTCGGCGGTCAGGTCGGCCTTTTTGCCGTCCTTTGTTTCAAAATAAGCGCGGACATGGGCTTGCGGCTTGACGGCCCTGCCGTCTGCCCAAATGCGGAAACTGCCGATTAGGCCGGCCGTGTCGGCGAAATCGCCGTCATAATCGGCCGCCACTTCGGGCAGCGGGAACAACACCGTTTCGGTAATGTCCCGCGCGGAATTATTCTTAAACAAATAAGCCACACGGATTTGCTGCTGGCTGATGAATAAATCCTCGCGCTGCATTTCGATGTGCGGGTTTTTCAAATATTGGATGCCGCCGGTTTCGACAAAGCCGGTACTGTCATTGGCCTGCGCCGAGGCGGCGGCGAGCAGCAGGGGAAGGAAGATGGTGCGTTTCATCATTACTCCTTAATGGTTAATGGTTGAAGCCCCTCCTTAGGGAAAAGGCTGCGCCTTCGGTTCAACCCTGTATTAAAACATGTTTCAACACACAGGGCCGCACATAAGGCGCAGCCCCGTATGTTGCCCTACCGGAAGGGTTTGCGCCCCTCCCAAACAAACCCAAATTCTACCGCCCCGAAGGGCGGGGTTTCAACCATTAAGGAAATTTTGAAAAAACCTTAGAGAAAACCGTCCGGACATACCCCGCCCGGACGGTTCGGGGCTTAATCCACGCCTTTGAGCAAATTGTTCAACATCGGCCGCAACAACAACAAAATACCGCCGGTTACGGCACAAATCCCGACCAACAGCCAATAATAACCGATGGGGTCGGCTTCATTAAAATATCTGTGGGCAAGCTGGCCGCCCAAAGTAAAGCCCAACGACAACGCCAGGAAATTCAACGCCACCATTTGGGTTTTAAACATAGGCGGGGCAATTTTAGTCACGAAGGACAGCGAAATCGGCGACAACAGCAACTCGCCCAAAGTCAGCACCAGCAGGGTCAGGCCGAACAACAGGATGGGCATGGGCGTATTTGAAGCCAAAAAAGGAATGAAGCACAAATAAGTCGCGCCTGCGAAAAAAATCGCCAAAACGAACTTCATCGGCGTTTTGGGCTGTTTCACGCCCAATTTCGTCCACAGAGCCGCCAACACGCCCGAGAACAAAATCACCCATAAAGCCTGCAGCGAATCCTTCCACGGCACGGGGATTTCAAAATCGACAAAAGCGATAAAAGAGGGCAGCACACGGTTTACCGTACCCTCGAAATAAAAAGTCAGCACCGTGTATACCTGATACCAAACCGCCCAAAAAACGCAGATGGCGGCAAACATCGGGATATAGGCGGCAATTTGATGTTTATTGTCGGCGGTCATATCCTTATTCAACAACAGGCGCAGGAAATAACCGACAGTCAAAGCCGAAACCACCCACAACAGCACCTTGCCGAAATTATCCAAAGTCAGCCCGCCCATTTTAATGGCGCAAACCACTACCGCAATCAAAGCGATGGCAGCCACACCGACACGGCGGCCTTCGCCGCGGTTCAAAGGATAGGGGGCGGGGGTATGGGGCAGCCGTTTGCGTCCCAGGTAATAACACAGCAAGCCCACCGCCATACCGACCGCCGCCGCACCGAAGCCGTAATGGAAGCCGTATTTCTTATGCAGCAGGCCGGTAATCAGCGGGCCCAGAAAACCGCCGATATTGATGGATATATAAAAAATAGAAAAGCCCGCATCGCGCAGGGGGCGCAGCTCTTCCGACTCATACAGCGAACCGACCATAGAGCTGGCCGAAGCCTTCACCCCGCCGCTGCCCAAAGCGATGCAGACCAAACCCATAAACAGGCCGGTCAAACCCGGCACCAAGGCCAGCAAAATATGGCCGATCATAACCACCACGCCGGCATTGAACAGCGTTTTTTCCGCCCCCCACACACGGTCGGCGAGCCAGCCGCCCAAAATAGTGGCCAAATAAACACTGCCGCTGTAAGCGCCGGCGATACCGCCGGCCAAGCCCTTCTCCAAACCCAAACCGCCTTTGCTTATCTCATGATACAGATACAGGGTCAGGATGCCCTGCATACCGTAAAATGAAAAACGTTCCCAAAGCTCGATGTGGAACAGGCTGGAAAGCTGTATCGGGTGACCGAAAAATTTTTTACTTGTTTGGCTGTCGGACATATCGTTCCTCCTCAAAACCGAATCAAAAAAAGCCCCAAAGGCAGGCTTTACCGCCGTGGGAAAGCCGCCGCGCAACCGTTGCAGCCAAACACACCAAATACCGCCGCAATGCTCCGCTGCCTGCCGCGCTTTATTTATCCGGCCAACAAATGTTTGAATTCGGTTCGCACCGCCTTACCTCACGCCCTGCCCGGGCAGGCGGCGGCATTGGAAACCGTCTGCGGCGTTACATCAAATCCGACCCGGAAAACCGCTTATTCCGCATAAAGCATATTATGGGGCATCCATACTTCCCCGCCATATCTTCTGCCAGAATCCGTCAAGCCAGATTCGAACCGCCTCAATACCCGACAGCCGCCAAGCACGCCTTGCGGCATTTTTTAACCCAATATTTAAATTTTGTCAAAATGAGTAATGCCCTATTTGCAAACCAACTGGGCAGATAGGCGCGAAGAATGTAGTTATATGTTATTAATATCTTGTTATGATTGAAATATGGTGATACGGCCGAAACGTGATTTTTTCGCACATCAATATCCAGACACAAAGCACGGCCGCATGTCGTCCACATTTCTCCCAAACGAATACCCGCCGCCGGCCCGGGCGGACGGAATCCCAACTTAAACCCCCATCCGGATATGCAAACTTTTCAGGCGGGCTACTTTATTTTCCGCCGTCCGCCCATATTTGACGCGGCAATCAGTTTATACATACGGCAAACACAAACATGAGCAACCAAGACTTTTACCAAACGCTGGGCGTGGCACGCGGCGCCAGCGACGACGAAATCAAAAAGGCCTACCGCAAGCTGGCCATGAAATACCATCCCGACCGCAACCCCGGCAAGGAGGCGGAAGAAAAATTCAAAGAAATCCAGCGCGCCTACGATATTTTGTCCGACAAGCAAAAACGTGCCGCCTACGACCAATACGGCCATGCCGGCATCGATCCCAATATGGGCGGCGGAGCCGGCGGATTTGGCGGATTTGGCAACGCGCAGGGGTTTGATTTCGGCGACATAGGCGACATATTCAGCCAGATGTTCGGCGGGGGCGGGGGCGGCCGCCAGCAGAGCCATCAGGGTGCAGACCTGAGCTATGCGGTGGAAATCACTTTGGAAGAAGCCGCAAAAGGGGTTAAGAAACGGCTGACCATCCCCACTTATGAGGAATGCGATGTCTGCCATGGTTCGGGAGCCAAGCCCGGCACGACCGCCAGCACCTGTTCCGTCTGCCACGGCAGCGGCACGGTCCATATCCGCCAAGCCATTTTCCAAGTGCAGCAAACCTGCCACGCCTGCCACGGCAGCGGCAAGGAAATCAAAGACCCATGCCTCAAATGCCGTGGCGAAGGCCGCGTGAAAACCGGTAAAACGGTCGAGGTCAGCATTCCCGCCGGCATCGAGGAAGGTCAGCGCATCCGTTTGAGCGGCGAGGGCGAGCCGGGACGCAACGGCGCGCCGGCCGGCGATCTGTATGTCGTGATTCAAATCAAGCCGCACAATATTTTCGAGCGGCACGGCTTGGATTTGCTTTGCGAGCTGCCTATCAGTTTCGTTACCGCCGCATTGGGAGGCGAGGTCGAAGTGCCGACTTTGGACGGCAAGGTCAAACTCAATATCCCCAAGGAAACGCAAACCGGCCGCAGGATGAGGGTTAAGGGCAAAGGGATAAAATCGCTGCGCTCCAGCGCGGTCGGCGACCTGTATTGCCATGTGGTGGTGGAAACGCCGGTCAATCTGACCGACCGCCAAAAAGAGTTGTTGGAAGAGTTTGAGCAGATTTCAACCGGTATGCCGCGTTCGCAACACCCCCGCCGGAAATCCTTCCTTGACCGCTTGGGCGATATGTTCAAGTAAAATGCAAGCCGTTCGAATTTGTTTTCGAACGGCTTTTTTATCCCCATACCCAAAGCGGCAGTCCGATGCCGCCGTTTATAAAACCAGCCGCATCACCGACACGGTTTCCCCGTTGTGCCAATACGTTCCGATTTCGCGCCAGCCGTATTTGGCATACACGGCCTGCACGTCGGGCGTGTAGAGGTAAAGCTCGGGCAAGGCCATCTCCCGCGCCTGTTGCAGCGCGTGTTCGATCAAACGCGCCCCCACGCCGCGCCCGCGCGCTTCGGGCAGCACGAACACGTCGCCCAGCCAGTATTCGTATTGCGGCAATTCGGCAATGTCGTGCCGTTTCAAAGCCGCCGAACCGAGCAGCCGGTTTTCGCCGTCCACCGCCAGCCAGGCCAACGGCAACCCGCCGCCGTCCAAACAGCGGGCATAATAGGCACGGATTTTCTCCATTTCGCTCCACGGCGCAAAGTCGCGCCATTCGGCGTGCAAAGCAAGAGCCAGTTGTCCGATGTGCCGCGGGCAAGCCGCCAGCGGGATGATGCGGGTTTGCATGGGTTTTCCCTGTTTCAGGCCGTCTGAAAAACGGGATTATAGCCTTTCAGACGGCCTTTACGGCTTCCAAACGTCGGCGGATAATCAACGCCTTCACACCATTTCCAACCTTTGCAAAGGATACATCATGGCATTTCTGAAACTGACCGAACAAAACGTGCAGGGCAAAACCGTCCTCATCCGCGCCGATATGAACGTGCCGTTCAAAGACGGCAAAATCAGCGACGACACCCGTATCCGTGCCTCGCTCGCGTCCATCAAATACTGCTTGGACAACGGCGCGTCCGTTATCGTGATGACCCACTTGGGCCGCCCGACCGAAGGCGAGTTTCATCCCGAAGACGACGTTTCGCCCGTTGCCGCGCACTTGGGCAGCCTGTTGGGCAAAGACGTGAAAGTATCGGACGACTGGCGTGAAAACAAACCCACTCTGAAAGCGGGCGATGTCGTCATGCTGCAAAACGTGCGCATCAACAAAGGTGAGAAGAAAAACGATTTAGAACTGGGTAAAGCCTATGCCGCCTTGTGCGACGTGTTTGTCAACGATGCGTTCGGCACCGCCCACCGCGCCCAAGCCTCGACCGAAGCCGTCGCCCAAGCCG
>CAUVCE010000108.1:0-5945 GCA_963550425.1 uncultured Neisseria sp. | reverse complement strand
CATTACCGAAACCGTCGGCCGCTGGTCTATGATCGATATCTTCGTCATCATTATTTTGATGAGCGCCTTCCACACACCTGTCGCGCGTGTAACGCCCGGGCCTGCCGCCGTCTATTTCTGCTGCGTCGTCCTGCTGACCATGCTCTCGGCACACTATTTCGACCCGCGCCTGCTGTGGGACAAAAAACTCCGCAATACGGAAGATTGAGGATTAAATTGAAAAAAGCCGCCTGAAAACGGCAGCTTGTCCATAGGATATAGCGGGTTGAATTTAGTCTACTATATTTTCCCAATCAGGCCAGCGGCGGGAATGCCCCTTTTGCGCCGGCAATCAGCATCTGCGTACCGATAACCGCCAAAATCAACCCCATCATCCTTGTAACCACATTCATCACGTTTTTGCCCAACAGGCCGGTAATCCGGCTGCCGAACAAATATAAAACATAAGTAATCGAACACAATAAAAAAAACGCCGCCACGACAATCACCGTACCCACCACCGAATCATCCAGCGAAAGGGTCATCGCCGTGGCTATCGTACCCGGCCCCGCCAACAGCGGCGTACCCAGCGGCGAAATCGCCACATTCATTTTTTCCTCAAACAATTCCGCCTGCTGCTTTGCCCCCTCCATATTGGCCGGCTGGCGGTGCATGGGCGAACGCTGCCCCTGCACCATATGAAAGCCGATTAAGAAAACCAAAATCCCGCCGGCAATCTGCAGCGCCGGCAGCGTAATCCCAAACATTCCGAATATCAATTTGCCGAAAAAGGCAAATACCGTAACGATTGAAAACGCAATCAGCAGGCCTTTGCGCGCCACCGCCCGCGCCGTCTTCCTGTCGTCCCCGTCCGTCAGGCTCAGATAAACCGGCAGGCTGGATACCGGATTCATAATCGCAAAAAACGCCATAAAGGCCAAACCGAATTGATGAAAATACGCTTCCAACATCAAAAATTCCTTATATTCCAATACACAGGGCTGCACATAAAGCACAGCCCCATCTTCCGCCCCACCGGGAAGGCAACACCCCCTCCCAAGCAAACGCCGATTCTACCGCCCTAAAAGGCAGTGTTTCAAGCATTAGGGCAATTTTGACAAAAAACCGTCTGGAGGCCTTCGCCCCCAGACGGTTGATTCGGTTTTACCCGCAAATCGCGGCCTGTTTACTTCACACGCATATCGCCGGTTTCCACAAAACGCTGATGCCAAGACAAAGCCTCATTCAACAAATGCGGCGTATGCAGGCCGCCGGCCTTTTCCGCCCGTGCGAAATAATCGCGCAACTGGTCGCGGTAGTCGGGGTGGGCGCAATTATCGACAATCAGCCTGGCACGTTCGCGCGGGGACTTGCCGCGCAGGTCGGCCAAACCCTGTTCCGTTACCAACACCATCACATCGTGTTCCGTATGGTCGTGATGCGACACCATAGGCACGATGCATGAAATCGCACCTCCTTTGGCCACCGAGGGCGACACGAAGAACGACAGATGGGAATTGCGCGCAAAATCGCCCGAACCGCCGAGACCGTTCATCATCTTCGTACCCATGATATGGGTGGAATTCACGTTGCCGTAAATATCGGCTTCGATCATGGCGTTCATACCGATGATGCCGAGGCGGCGGATCAATTCGGGATTGTTTGTGATTTCCTGCGGTCGCAGTATGATTTTGCTTCGCAGCGCATCAATATTGTTGTTGAAGCGTTCCAAGGCATCGGGGCTGAAAGACAGGGCGGTTGCCGAAGCCGACAACATCTTGCCGCTCAAAATCAAATCCAGCATACCGTCCTGCAGTACTTCGGTATAGCCCACCAAATCATCGAAAGGCCCATCCTGCAAACCCGCCAGCACGGCATTGGCCACATTGCCCACGCCGGATTGCAAAGGCAGCAGGTTCTTGGGCAGGCGGCCCGTTTTTACCTCGTGCGAGAAGAAATCGATAATCCGTGCCGCTATGCTCTTGGACATTTCATCGGGTTCTGCAAATTTGCTGTTTCGGTCGGGGGCATCGGTCAATACTACGCCGACCACCTTGTCCAAATCGCAAATCAGGTAAGGCGAACCCATGCGGCCGCCCGCCTCGGTCAGCGGCAGCGGCTTGCGGTTGGGGGCAAGCCCCACGGAGTCGTAAATATCCGCCATGCCTTCCAATTTTTCGTTTTGGCGCGCATTGACTTCCAAAATAATCTGTTTGGCTTCCTGCAGCCAGGTAACATTCGTGCCTATCGCCAGCGAAGGAATCAGTTTGCCCTCTTCGGTAATGCCCGCCACTTCCACCACTGCGACATCCATCGTCCCGAAAAAACCCGCGCGCACCTGTTGTTCGATATGCGACAAATGCACATCCATATAGGCTACCTCGCCCGCATTGATCTGGTTGCGCAAGGTCGGGTCGGATTGGTAGGGGCTGCGGAATGCGATGGCGTTGGCGCGCGCCAATGCGCCGTCGCAGTCATCGGCAGTCGATGCGCCCGTAAGCATACGGATTTTGAACGGCCTCCCCTCGGCATGGGCGGCCTGCGCCTGTTTTGCCAAAGCTTCGGAAACGGCCTTGGGATAACCCGTGCCCGTAAAGCCGCTGATGCCCACCATCATGCCGTCCCGAATGAATGCCGCCGCCTGTTCGGCAGACATAATCTTATTACGCAAACCCTGATGTTTCACTCTTCCCGTTGCAGAAGTCATTTGTGTTCTCCTTTTGGTTCCCGCCGCAACCCGCGCCAAAAACGGCAACGCGGCAGTATCTGACAAAACCGGCCGCCATGTAGTGCGAAGTAGCCGGATGTCGGCAATATATCGGAAAGGTTTTCCGGTGTAAAGTTTATTAAAGCCTTCCCTGCCCGATGCAAAAGGCCGAAGGTTTATTCCGCCCGCACGTCAAACTATTCTCCCTTATCCCGCATAACCTTGTATAATCGGCTGCTTCTTTTCTTTCGCCGGCCTTGCCGGCTGTTGTGGAAGAGATACCCGCCTTGCCATCAAACATCGTGTTTTGCCGGTATAAAATGGCGGTTTTCCGACAAATAAGTATTTTTGATGTTTCAACACACAGGGCCGCACATCACATAAGGCGCAGCCCTGTGTGTCGCACTGATTTGGAAGGGGCTACGACCCTCCCAAACAAACCCAAATCCTACCGCCCCGAAGGGCGGGGTTTCAACCATTAAGGAAATTTTGATGAAAAAAAACTTCGCATCCGGCCTGATTGCCTTGTCCGTCGCCGCCGCACTGGCCGCCTGTTCCCAAGATGCCTCCAAACCGGCCGCCTCCGCACCCGCAGGCAGCGCATCCGCCGTACCTTCTCCGGCAAAATCCGCCTCCGAACTCGGCACGCCCGACCAGCAGCTCAGCTACGCCCTGGGCATGGACATCGGCCGCGAACTGAAACAGCTCAAAGATAACGGCACCAATTTGGACGGCAAGTTGTTCAATGAGGGTTTGGAGGCGGTTTTGGACGGCAAAACGGCCAAAATTACCGAAGACCAGAAAAACGAGATCCTGATGGGCTTCGTTCAGCAGCAGCAAGCCAAAGCCCAAGCCGAACAGGCCAAACAACAGGAAAAGTTGCTTGAGGAAGCCAAAGCCAATCTGGCCAAAGGCGAGGCCTTTTTAAAAGAAAATGCCAAAAAAGACGGTGTGAAAACCACTGCAAGCGGCCTGCAATACAAGGTGAAAACCGAAGGCAAGGGCGCGAAACCCGCCGCCACCGACACGGTAACGGTGGAATACGAAGGCCGCCTGATCGATGGCACGGTATTCGACAGCAGCGCGAAAAACGGCGCGCCTGCAACCTTCCCGCTGAACCAGGTCATCCCCGGCTGGACCGAAGGCGTGCAGTTGATGGGCGAGGGCGGCGAATATACTTTTTATATTCCGGCCAAACTCGCTTACGGCCCCAACAGCACAGGCCTGATTCCGGGCAATTCCACGCTGGTGTTCGACGTCAAGTTGGTTAAGGTGGAAAAAGCAGCGGCACCCTCCGCGCAGCAATCTGCCGCTTCAGAGAAAAAATAGGCAACAAGGCCGCGCAAATAAATAATCGTTCAGGCGGCCTGCCCGACCAACGGACAGCACGGCATTCATACGGCTGTCCGTTTTATAGTGGGTTATGGGATGCCGCCCCGTACCGATTTCCGCCCGGCCGCCAACCGCAGAAATCACGCCGTACAGGCTTTCCCGTTGAAACCGGCACCCGGCAGGGCCCCGCATCCGGCATAAGGAAAAAGAAAACCATGCACACAGCCACACTCGAACCCGACAACGCGTCATTTGCCATAGGAGAGGGCGAAAGCATCTTGGCCGCCGGCCGCCGTCAAGGCTTCAACCTGCCCCACTCCTGCCAAACCGGCATTTGCGGCCAATGCAGGGCAGAAATCGTCAGCGGCAGTTTCCGGCAGGGCGACCATGCCGAACAGGCGCTGCCCGCCGAACAACTGGCTGCCGGCAAAATCCTGATGTGCTGCTGCTATGCCGAGGGCGACATCAGGCTCAAAGTCCCCGGATACAACAGCAGCAAAATGCCGCCGGTCAAAACCCTGCCCGCGCGCATCGCGTCAATCGAATACCTGCACGATACCGCCGTCCTAAGGCTGGATATGCCCAAAAAGCCGCCCTTTGTCTTCCTTGCTGGGCAATATATCGAAATCCTGTTGAAAGACGGGCATACCCGCAGTTATTCCCTGGCCGGCAGCCCGTCCCAAACCGGACAGCTCGAACTGCATATCCGCAAACGCGAGGGCGGCCTGTTTGCCGGCATGTTGTTCGGCAGCAACCCCGTCATCAAGGAAAAACTCGTCATCCGCATACGCGGCCCCCTGGGGACGTTCACCCTGGACGACGACGCCTCCCCCCTGATACTGCTTGCCACCGGCACGGGCTACGCCCCCGTACAGGGCATTTTGCACCGCCTGGCGGAAAACGGCGACACCCGTCCCGTCCACCTGTATTGGGGCGGGCGCACCGTGCGGGAACTCTACAGGCTGGAGCAGGCGCGGGAACTTGCCTGCGGCCTGCCAAAAGGCAGGTTTACCCCCGTCCTCTCACGCCCCGATGCGGACTGGGACGGCGCAAGGGGTTATGTCTGGCAGCAGGTTTTGCGCGATTATCCCGACCTGTCGCAATATCGGGTTTATGCCTGCGGTTCTACCGCCATGATTTCGGACGCGCAAAGGGAATTTGCGGAAAAAGGCCGCCTGAAGCCAGAATCCTTCTTTGCCGATGCCTTTTCCCCCGCCCCGCCAATCTAACCTTCCTCACACGAAAGGAATCCGCAATGGACAAACCGACAAGTCAAACATGGCGGCTGACGGAACAACAGGCCGCAAGGCTGGAAGAACTGACCGATGCGGCATACTGCCGGCAGCTCGAGGGCGAAGAACTTGACGAACTGTCCGCCCTGACCGACATTGCCCACATCAGGCCTATAAACGGCGAACAGGCCGCCTGGTTGGGCGAACTGTTTACATCATTTGGAATTGACGGGGAAACGCGGAAGGGATTATTTTCCCACCCTTGGGGCATACGCATTTCCGATTTCGGCTCTATCAATTATTATGTCCGTGCCGACAGCGTTTTTTTCAAAAGCGAAATCGAAGCCGGAATCATCAAACAAGGGCGGTGGATGCCTTTGGAAGACGTGTTGCGCCTTTATGGGCACGGGGGGCGGAAGCCCGGCAAAGATGAACCGGAACCGGCATAAAAGCCCGCCTGACACATAGCCGTCCCGCCCCTGTCCCTAATGCGCAAAACACGCGGAAGGAAGCCGATAAGGATATGGCCGCCCTGCAAAAATTTGAATCGATACGGCGTTGCCAAACGCCCCAAATACCATCATGCTGCATACCGACAACATCACATCATCGAAACCCGGACGCATCATCGGCGCGCAAGCCCTGTCATCCCAAGAAGAACAGCTCGAACGCGCGCTGCGCCCGAAGCTGCTTGC
>CAUVCE010000107.1:0-5957 GCA_963550425.1 uncultured Neisseria sp. | reverse complement strand
ATATTTTTGATATTGAATGATTTTAATTTTAAATTATGCCCGTACCTGAAAGTTCCCGCGCCATTTGTGCCGCCGCGTTGTCGGTCATGCCGCCTACAAAGTCCAAAACCTTCATGTAGGCCAGATACAGGGTGTCCTGCGGTGTTGCCGGATTGTCGTTTTTTAACAATTCAAGCGCCAAAGACTGCCGCGCCCCCACTCTGCCTTCGGTAATCAGTTGGTGGACGGACGGTATCAGCAAATCCAGAATCAAACCCAAACATGGGAAGGCGGCAATTTCGGTAATCAGTTTGCTTTGGTGGCGGAAAATGCGCGCCCGAGCCAGCCCTTTGGCCTGTTCCAGCGTGTCCTGCACGGCAGGGCTGCACAGGGAAAGCAGGTCTTTGCCGGGGAATGTGCCGTTAAGCAGGTGTTGTTGGTTGGCGGCAAAGGTGGAGGCGGCGTCTTCAATGGCGCGGCCGATGGCCATGCTGCGCAACATGGCGCAGTATTGGCGTTCGGACATTTCCGGCGGCCTGACGTGCCGGTTGTTGGCCGGTTTGGAAAAGATTTCGCAGACTTCGCCTATGTCGAGCAGGCCGAGTTCTACGGCATCTTCCAAATCAAGCAGGGCGTAGCAGATGTCGTCGGCCGCTTCCATCAGGTAGGAAAGGGGATGCCTTGACCAATG
Source organism: uncultured Neisseria sp. (assembly GCA_963550425.1). Classification (GTDB taxonomy): domain Bacteria; phylum Pseudomonadota; class Gammaproteobacteria; order Burkholderiales; family Neisseriaceae; genus Neisseria. The sequence goes on along the minus strand of CAUVCE010000107.1, from coordinate 5,287 downwards.
GTCGTCTGCCTGCCGCCGCAAGCCCAATTCGGCGGCAATGTGGCGGACAAACGGCAGCTCGGTTTGATAGATGTTGAATTTTTGCCTGCCTGCCGGTGCGGAACTGCCCCACGGGTATTTCATCAGCGTGCCTATGGATGCGGCCGTCAGCCTCATCCCGCCTTGTTCGCGGTACATTTCCAGGTTTGTCAAGATGCGCAGGCTGTGGGCGTTTCCCTCGTAGGTTTGTATGTCGCTTCGCTCGGACGGGCTTAATGTTGCCAAAAAACCCGCGTGGCGGGGTTGGCGGAACCAGTCGCGCAATGCGTCTTCCCCGGTATGGCCGAACGGGGGGTTGCCCAGGTCGTGCGCCAGGCAGGCCACTTGTACGACTGCGCCGATGTCTTCAGGGGTGTTGTCCGGCGGCAGCAGGCCTTGGTTTTTCATCATCATGCCGACCCGGTTGCCCAAGCTGCGCCCCACGCTGGCCACTTCGACGCTGTGGGTCAGGCGGTTGTGGGTGTGGTCGTGTTTGGCCAGGGGGTGGACTTGGGTTTTGCGCCCCAAGCGGCGGAACGCGCCGGAAAATACTACGCGGTCGTGGTCGATGTGGAAGTCGGTACGCAGGGTGTCGGCATTTTCCTGTACGGGTTGTCGGGAAACGGGGGCGATTTCGCCGTCTTTGAGGCGGAAGCGTTTGGTGCTGAGCAGCTGCGGCCAGTGCATTTCGGTCATGGGCATCCTGTTTGCCGGTGTCGGGAAGCCGTCCAAAAATCAAAAGGCGGTTTTCGGACGGATTGGGTTTCAGGGGTTGATTTGCGCCAGTAATCGGACAATGGTTTTTTGCCAGTCGCCCGGGGCAAAGCCCAAGCCTCGCGCACGGCTGCAGTCTAAAACGGAATATATCGGCCGTTTGCCGTTTTTGTCCAGTTCGGCCTGTGTTACGGGGATGACGGACGGTATGGCGAAGGAAGGGTCGCGTTCGGCTTCGGCTTTGAGTACGGCCATGCCGAAACCGTATTGGCTGAATGCCTGTCTGCCGCAATAGTGCAAGATGCCCCGCGGGAAATGGGGAAGCCTAAGCAGGCCGGTGACGGCGTCGGCCAAGTCGCCCGCATAGGTCGGGCAGGAGGCGTTGTCGTCTGCCAGGCGGATTTCTTGTTGTCCGCGCGCCTGTTGAAGCAGGGTTTTGACGAAGTTGCGGCCGTATTCGCTGTATATGGACGAGGTGCGGATAATCAGTGTGTCGGTGTGGGCGGCCAAGGCCAATAGCTCGCCCGACAGTTTGGAGCGCGCATAGACGCATTGGGGGTCGGGGGCGGCAGTCTCGGCATAGGGCTGGCGGCTTTGGCCGTTGAAGACGTAGTCGGTGGACAGGTGGATGAGTTTTGCCCCAACCTTTGCCGCCGCCTGCGCCAGGTTGCGCGCGCCCTCGGCATTGACGGCAAAGATTTTGTCTGTCCTTTCATGCGCCTTTTCCAAACCGGTGCACGCGGCGGTGTTGATGATTACATCCGGCTGGAAGTTTTCGGCCATATTGGATACGGCCTCGCCGTCGGTGATGTTCAGGGTTTGGGAGTCGGCCGCGATGAGTTCCCAGTCCTCCGGCAGCCGCCGTCTGACTGTTTGTCCAAGCTGGCCTTTTGAGCCGGTAAGCAGGATTCGCATGGTTGTCGGGTTCCTTGTTTGGGTATGTCGTGCCGCAATTATAGTGAATCGGTTGTTTTTGCGCGAAGTTTATTTGCCGGAAGGATGTCGGGAACGGATAAACGAAAAACCTGTTGTGTCGAACAACAGGCCGGTATTTGGCGGAAGCGGTGAGATTCGAACTCACGGTGGGGACTAACCCACGACGGTTTTCAAGACCGCTGCATTAAACCGCTCTGCCACGCTTCCTTAAATATAAATTTGGTTTTCAAGTTTGGCGGAAGCGGTGAGATTCGAACTCACGGTGGGGACTAACCCACGACGGTTTTCAAGACCGCTGCATTAAACCGCTCTGCCACGCTTCCTTCCCTTGAAGCGGCAAATAATAGCCCAGTTTTGTGTGTTTGCCAAGTTTTTTGTGTTTTTGAAGTCGCAGGCCGTCTGAAAAGCCATAAAACGGTTTTTCAGACGGCCTTTTTGCCTTAGGGTAATCAGGCGGTTACCGAATATACGCTTTCAGACGGCCTTTCTTTATCCGCAATCAGTTTCGCCACGGCGGCGGCCAAGCCTTTCCTGTCCATGTAGTCGCGCGGGATTTCGTCGATGGCGGTGTGCAGCGTGTAGCTGTCGCTGCCGCTGTTGCCCAAGCCGCACGGGCGCACTATCGTCCAATGCAGGCCGCTTTGGCGCAGGTGGTTTTCCGCTTCGGTTTTGGCCTGAACCGCTTCGCCCAATGCCTGTTTGAACATTGCGTTCGTGTTTTCCCACTGTTCGCCGCAGCCCATGCTGGTTACGAGTATCAGCCGGGCTTGGGGGGCATGGGCGGCCACCGCGTCGATGATGTTGATGTTGCCGGCCGCATCGCTGCGTACGCCCGCTTCGTTTTTGCCGCCGACAAAACTGACGACGGTTTGCGGTTTGCCGTCTCGGATGACGGCGGCGCAGGCTTGCGCGTCAAGCACGTCGGCCGTTGCCGTATTTGCGCCGTGTTGTTTGAAAAACGGGTCTTCGGCCTGTTCGGGGCGGCGCAGGACGGCGGTAATGCCGTCTGAAAAACCGTCTGCTGACAGGCGCGCAATCAGTTCGCGGCCGCTTTTTCCGTTTGCACCGAATATGGTCAGCATGGTTACGCCCCTTTCCCTTCGGCAAACAGCGCGCGCATGGCTTCGATTTGGTTTTGGCGCAATTCGCCGTTTTCATCGCGGCCGACATAAATCTTGAACATCGCGCCGCCGCTGCGGTTGATGAAGTTGAGCGAAACCGTGGCCTTGCCCATAAACGGGCGTTCGACCAAATAAACCGCCGTGCAGTTTTCATAATAAATATGGCCGTGGATGCCGCCCGGTTCGGCTTCTTTAAAATTGTAGAAGCCGCGTCCCACGCTGCCGTCCGGCAGTTTGCCGGTTACTTCGGCAATCACGTCGGGCGTATGGGCGATAAACGTAACCGCTTCGTCCCACTTGGCGATTGCCTGCATGATTTCGACAAAACGTCCGCCGTCCGTTTTCTTCACCGTGCCGGCGGGCAGGCAGTTGATGACTTCTTCAAAACTGCATTGGAAGCGTCCGGCCAGCATTTCGAGAATCTGGCCGGGATTTTCGGCCAACGAGTTGCGCAATACCGTTTGTTGTTCGGCAGACAGGGGGTTAGGCATAGATTGCTCCTTTTCTTCGTTTGCGGGTAGGGCAAGCATCAGCTTGCGGGTCAGGGTGGGCGACCAGTAGCGGCCGCTGGTGTTTAAATGAATCAGGCCGTCCGAATCGGGTTTGCCGGTCAAACCGAGTTGTGCCCACTGCGCCAGCAGGGCCTGCGCGCGCGGTTGCCCGGCAAACAGGCGGCTGTCTATGGTTCCGGTTTCGATATCGTGCTGCAAACGGCCGAGCAGGTATTTGTTTCCGCTGTGGCGGCTCATGTAGGCGATGTTTTTTTGGCCGGCGGGCGTGGCGAGGTAACTGTCCAAATCGCTTTGTACCTGATAACTGTATCCGCCTCCGTTGCCGCCCGCGCCCGAACCGAAGGCCAGGCAGGCCATATTCGACTTGACCAGGCGGTTGTACAGGTTGCGTTCGCCGCGTTCGGGGTAGGCGAAGTGGTTGTTGCTGATTTGCCGCCAGCCCTGTTGCGCCAAATACTCAACCGTATAGGCATATTGCAGCGACTGCGTGTCGAAGCCGGCCGGCGGCGGAAACGCGCCTTTTTCTATCATGCGGTTGATGGGCAGGAAGGGATAACAGTTGAAGGCGTAAGTATCGAGACCCGACAGCGGCAGGGCGGCCGCAATGCGCAAATCGTTACGCCAGATTTCATCGTCCTGGCCCGGCAGGCCGAAAATCAAATCGGCCACGACCACGGCATCCAGCCCGCCCAGCTTTTCCAAATAGGCGGCCGCTTCTTCGCCGCTGTGCTTGCGCCCCAAACGGCGGCGGATGGCGGTATCGAAAGTCTGCACGCCGATGGAAATGCGGTTTACGCCCGCATCGATGCAGGCCTGCGCCTTGGCTATATCGAAATGGCTCATGCGGCCTTCCAGCGTGAACTCGCAGTCGTCGGCCAGCGGCAGGTAACGGTAACAGGCTTGGATCAGGCGAACCAAATCATCGGTCAAAAGCGCGGTGGGCGTGCCGCCGCCGAAATAGACGGCGCGGATTTTGCCGTCCCCGTGGCGGATTTCGGCTTCCTGTGCCAATTCGTCGATGATTTTGTCGGTATAGGCGCGGCTGTAATCGTCTTTCCAGGCGTTGCGGTAGAAACCGCAGAAAACGCAATGGTTGGCGCAGAACGGGATGTGCAGGTAGGCCAAGGCATCTTCCCGCAAAACCGTTTGCGCCTGCTCCCGCCAAAGCCGCTGCCACTGGTCGGACGGCACGTCGATGCCGCCCCACACGGGCATCAGTGCCTGCCGTTCGGGAAAGGCGTTTGGCACGGCTTGCCCGTTGCTGATTTTTATTTCTTGTTTCATGTCATATTATCATGAACTTAAAGATAACGTTTCTCATTATTTTATATTTTATCGCTTTTGTTTTTGATTTACATCAAATAGGATTAAATTGTTCTCGCCATGAATAAGCCGCCCAAACGCATGGTCGAAACGGCGTTTGGACGGCTTTTTATTTAAATTTATTTATAAATCATTATGTTGATATATTTTATGTTTTGTGTGCGCCAAAGCCGGCCGGTATGGTGCGCTTTCGGATGGGGATTATTCCTCCAGCCATTCTTTAGGCACGGCGCAAATCGGAATCGGACGGATTTTGTGCTGCGCCGCGCGGTTCAGGCGGCGGTAGATTGCCAGCACTTCGCGCTGCCGCCCTTCGAAATCCTCGGGCTGCCTGTCGGCGGGAATGCCCATCGCCCATTCCAATTCGGGATAACTCGCGCCCATCTGCTGCTCGTCCGTGCGCTCGGTGTCCCACAGGCCGTCCGTGGGGACGGCGGCCTGTATCGCTTCGATAATGTTCAGGCTTTCGGCCAAACGGTAAACCTGCGTTTTGGTCAGGTCGGCAATCGGGCTGATGTCCACGCCGCCGTCGCCGTATTTGGTAAAGAAGCCTACGCCGAAATCTTCGATTTTGTTGCCTGTCCCCGTAACCAGGAGGCCGTTGATTTGGCCGTAGTAATACAGGGTAAGCATACGCAGGCGGGCGCGGCTGTTGGCCAGCGC
>CAUVCE010000106.1:0-5989 GCA_963550425.1 uncultured Neisseria sp. | reverse complement strand
CACCCGGCGGCCCCCACAGCAACATAGAATGCGGCTTCCCGCCTTCCACCGCCACACGCAGCGGCTTGCCTTCGCCGATTAAATGCTGCTGCCCGATAACATCATCAAGCGTATGCGGGCGCAGGCGTTCGGCAAGCGGCGCGTCTGGTTGGCGGGTAAACAGGTCGGACATAGCGGCTTCCGTCAGGGCGGGTTGGGGATGGGCGGATTATAACAGGCTGAGGGAAGCGGGGCGGCGGTTCTTTTACATAGGGCGGCCTTGGGATGATTCGATACCGATATAACCTTGCGGCATGATTTGCAGGGCTTTTCCGCTGATGACTATGCATTTGTCAGCCATTTTTTACTTTCTGTTTCATCCCAGTCATTATGGACGGAAGCAGGGCAGAAAACCTTGGTATCGCCCAAATTCCAAGCCATATAGCCGTATAGGGCGTTTTCCCGAAATTTGGGAGGCGTACATCGATTTGGATAATCGAATTCCCGTTTTAATTTTTCCAAATCATATTTATTGATACCATTCGCTTCCTGGGAGCCCTTGTTTTGACTAAGATTATTGTACAAAAAATACCATGATGCGTTTTTTGGCGTTTCAATAATACGGGTGGGATTTGGATAAGCAACGGAAAGGTTGTGATATACAAATAATTGAATAACATAAATATATATTATAATAATAATTAACGAAATAGTCATTTCTTGCCTGTACCCATCATATTTTTTTTACCATATAAAAATTAAAAACTATTAATATTGTAATAATAGCAACAAGAAAAATAGGAAGCCGGTATAAACTTATAATTAAATAGACAACGGATAGTAAAGATAAAATTATTATAATAATTAAGAAAAATAGAACTAGTTCTTTCTCCCTTAATTTTTTACCCAACTTATGCGCTAGAAATAATATAAAAATAATTAATGAGAAGAAAAATCCAAAAAAAGTAACCGCAGCCAACAAATTTGATGAGTTGGTTATTATTTCGGAATAAATACTTAATTGTCCGATATTTGTCAGGTAAATATATATGATAAATCCGCCAATGATTGTTCCAACCAAGGTTCCAAACACCACTGATATGCCGAGTAATTTGCCTGCGGTATTGAAAAAGGCCGAAATCCCACTTTCGGATTGTTTGAGGAAGTTGAAGCTATTATTTCTTCTTTGGGCGGCCAGCATCTTTTGTGATTTTAATTTGAGTTTTTTCCCGGTCATCGCCCCATTTTCCTGTTTCAAACATTTCCATTCTTTGGAATTATACCCGTCCTTTCCTATCCCCGATGCCATGCTGCTTACGGTTATAATATAGTGGGTTAAAATCGCAAGGCAATGCTCTTATGTACTATCCGTATACGGCAGGTGTTGCCGCCTTGTCTCATTTTTATTTTAATCCACTATATATGTTTTCGCTCTTTTTAAGGATAATATGACCATTTTTCAACACACATGGGCCGCACATAAGGCCAGCCCTGTGTGTTGCCCTGATTTGGAAGGGGTCATGCCCCCCTCCCAAATAAACCCAAATTTTACCGCTCTGAAGGGCGGGGTTTCAGCCATTAAGGAAATTTTGATGAATGTGAAGAGAATTTCGGCCGTCCTACTGGCGGCGGCATTGTTGGGCGGCTGCGCCGGAGACGGCAGCGGTTTTTTGGGCGGCTTGGGCGGCGGCAATCAGGGCGCGGCCGGCATAGGAGGTTCGTTGGTGAGGGCCGCCATAGACAACCAATGCCGCATGGAGTTGAACAGCCGCAACGAGTGGCGCGTCATCGCGCTGGCCATGAGTGCGGACAAGCAACGCGAATGGGAAGACAAAATCTGTGGCTGCGTGAGCGAAGATGCGATGAACCAAATCAGTGTGGCCGATATGGCCTCTATGCTGGATGCGAATGCCCGTGATCAGGCCGTGGCGAAAATTACCGCCCGCACGGTAACGTCCTGCTTCCGGCGCGTTTATAAACGCTAATCCGATACCGCGTCAAGGGCGCGGGTTTTCCCGCCCGCCGTTTTTTAAAATTCGGAGAAAAAAGTGAAATATATCAGCACGCGCGGCGCAACCGGCCGCAAAACCTTCGGCGAAGTCCTGCTTATGGGGCTCGCGCCCGACGGCGGCCTGATGCTGCCGGAACATTATCCGCAAATCGACCGCGCAACATTAGACAAATGGCGCGGTTTAGGCTATGCCGATTTGGCGTTTGAAATCATGCGCCTGTTTGCCACCGACATCCCCGAAGGCGACCTGCGCGCCATCATCAACCGCACCTATACCGCCGAAGCCTTCGGCAATGTGGAAATCACCCCCGTGCGCACGCTTTCAGACGGCCTGAAAATCCAAGCCCTGTCCAACGGCCCCACACTGGCCTTCAAAGACATGGCCATGCAGTTTTTGGGCAACGCCTTCGAATATGTTTTGAAATGCGAAGGGCAAACCCTGAACATCGTCGGCGCCACCAGCGGCGACACCGGTTCGGCTGCCGAATACGCCCTGCGCGGCAAGGAAGGCATCCATGTGTTCATGATGTCGCCCAAAGGCAAAATGAGCGCGTTCCAGCGCGCGCAGATGTACAGCCTGCAAGACGAAAACATCCACAACATCGCTGTGGACGGCATGTTTGACGACTGCCAGGACATTGTAAAAGCCATTCAAAACGATGCCGCCTTCAAAGAGAAATACCGCATCGGCACGGTTAACAGCATCAACTGGGGGCGGGTGATGGCGCAGGTGGTTTACTACTTCGCCGGCTATTTCAAAGCGACGGAGGGCAATGACGAAACCGTCAGCTTCTGCGTGCCCAGCGGCAACTTCGGCAACGTCTGCGCCGGCCACATCGCCAAACAAATGGGCCTGCCTATCCGCCGCTTGATGGTCGCCACCAATGAAAACGACGTATTGGACGAATTTTTCAAAACCGGTTCCTACCGTCCGCGCACCGCCGCGCACACCCACGTTACCTCCAGCCCGTCGATGGACATTTCCAAAGCGTCCAACTTCGAACGCTTCATTTTCGACCTGACCGGCCGGGATGCGGCGGAAATCGAAACGCTGTGGGCGGAAGTCGGCGCGGGCAAAGGCTTCAACCTCGCCTTCGCGCTGGACAAAATCCGCAATGAATACGGCTTCGTTTCCGGCAAAAGCCTGCACCGCGACCGCTTGGCCGTCATCAAACAGGTTTACGGGCAGGACGGCGAACTCATCGACCCGCATACCGCCGACGGCGTGAAAGTCGCCCGCGAATTGCGCGAGGCAGGCGAAACCGTCGTCTGCCTGGAAACCGCGCTGGCGGCAAAATTTGCCGACACCATCCGCGAAGCGGTCGGCGATGTGGAAATCCCGCGCCCGGCCAAACTGCAGGGTTTGGAAGATTTGCCGCAGAAGGTGCGGGACGTACCGAATCAGGCCGAAGCGGTAAAAGAAATTATCCGCAACGTGTTGGGCTGATTGGCGGGCGGCCTGTTTGATGACGGCAGGCCGCCTGAAACCCTTAAACCTGACAGGGGGCGTTGTGCAGCCCATACCGCAAAATATCGCCGGGTTTTTCCGCAGCAACCACGCTGTCGGCATCGCCGCCCATGTTTCAACACACAGGGCTGCACATACCGCCCTGCAGGGCGGGGTTTCAACCATTAAGGAAATTTTGATGAAGGGGATTTGGAAGTTTGCGGACAATAAGCTGGTGCTTTTGTAAAAAAGCCGCTGGCAGAGGGATGAGGGATGATTTAATGTTTGGCGCGGACGGGAAAACCGCCTGAACATATCGGCTTTTATACGGCGGCAATAAAGTTCGGACGGTTTTGTGAGCAGGATTATTCCTCGGGCTGTTCGCCGTCGGTATCGTCAAAAGAGCCTTCGGTAATCAGAGGGCTGGTGCCGGCTTTCTGGCGGATTTTCTGGTCGATTTCGCGGGCGATATCGGGGTTTTCCTTGAGCCATATGCGGGCATTGTCGCGGCCTTGGCCGATGCGCGTACCTTCGTAGCTGTACCATGCGCCGGAACGTTCGACAATTTTGTAATGCACGCCGATGTCCAGCAATTCGCCCTCATAGCTGATGCCCTCGCCGAACAAAATATCGAATTCGGCCTGGCGGAAGGGCGGGGCGACTTTGTTTTTGACCACTTTGACGCGGGTTTCGCGACCCAGGATTTCATCGCCTTTCTTCACCTGAGTGCCGCCGCGTATGTCCAAACGGACGGACGAATAAAATTTCAGCGCGTTGCCGCCGGTGGTGGTTTCGGGGCTGCCGTATATCACGCCGATTTTCATGCGGATTTGGTTGATAAAGATAACTAAGGTATTGGCCTTTTTGATATGGCCGGTCAGCTTGCGCAACGCCTGGCTCATCAGGCGGGCATGCAGGCCGACGTGGCTGTCGCCCATTTCGCCCTCGATTTCCGCCTTGGGTACGAGTGCGGCCACAGAATCGATAACGACCAAATCGACGCCGCCGGAACGCACCAAGGTATCGCAGATTTCCAAAGCCTGCTCGCCGGTATCGGGTTGGGATACCATCAGTTCCTCCACCTTGACGCCCAGTTTGCGGGCGTAAACGGGGTCGAAGGCGTTTTCGGCATCGATAAAGGCGCATATGCCGCCGTTTTTCTGGCATTGGGCAACCGCCTCAAGGCACAGGGTGGTTTTGCCGGATGATTCCGGCCCGAATATTTCGACGATGCGGCCGCGCGGCAGGCCGCCCACGCCCAAGGCCAAATCCAAGCCCAGCGAACCTGTGGAGATGACTTCGAGATCGTCCTCCTTATGGCTGCCGTCCATCTTCATGACGGAACCCTTGCCGTAGGTTTTTTCAATATAGGCCAGCGCGGCGGCCAGCGCCTTGCTTTTTTCTTCGGGGGAACTGTTGCGGTCGGCGGTTACGGTATTGACCTTCTTGCCTTTTTTATCTTCTGCCATAATAGTTTTCCTTGCAGGGCTGTAAAAATAGGGAAAATGGTTATCACATAATGGGCAGGCCGTTTGAAACCTTCTTCAAACGGCCTTGCGACATCATTTAAATGATTTCCACACGTTCGATGACGATAGGTTCGACAGGTACATCGTCATGGCGGCCTTTGCGGGTGGTGGCGGCCTGCCCGATGGTATCCACCACATCGAAACCTTCAACCACCTTGCCGAATACGGCATAACCCCAGCCGTGCAGGTTTGGTGCGGTATGGTTTAGGAAATCATTGTCCTTGGTGTTGATGAAAAACTGTGCCGATGCGGAATGCGGGGCTTGGGTACGCGCCATGGCGATGGTGTATTTGTTGTTTTTCAAACCGTTGTCCGCCTCGTTCTGAATCGGTTCGCGGGTGTTTTTCTCGTGCATATCGCGGGTGAGGCCGCCGCCCTGAATCATGAAATTCGGGATGACGCGGTGAAAGATAGTCCCGTTGTAGAAACCTTCACGGGCATATTGTTCGAAGTTGGCCGCCGTGATGGGGGCTTTTTCATGATTCAGTTCGATGGTGATGTCGCCACGGTTGGTGAAGAATTTAATCATGGGTAAGTCCTCTCTGGGATGGTTTGAAATGGCCGCCCGAAGCAGACGGCTGTTGGAAATCAATGTCGGCTGTCGAGCCAGCGTTCGGCATCGAGAGCGGCCTGGCAGCCAGAGGCCGCGCTGGTGATGGCCTGGCGGTAGGTGTGGTCTTTCACGTCGCCGGCCGCCCAAATGCCTTCGATGTTGGTTGCACCGACATCGCCGCCGCTGCCGCCTTTGGTTTTCAGGTAGCCTGCGTCGTCCATATCGAGCTGGCCTTTGAAGATGTCGGTGTTGGGTTTGTGGCCGATGGCGATGAATACGCCTTTGACGGCGATGTCTTCGCTGCGGCCGTCGTTGAATTTCAACCGCGCGCCGGTTACGCCGCTGTCGTCGCCCAATATTTCTTCCAATACGGCTTCGGTTTTCAGGATGATTTTGCCCTCTTCCACGCGGCGCATCAGTTTGTCCACCATGATTTTTTCGGCACGGAAGCTGTCGCGGCGGTGTATCAG
>CAUVCE010000105.1:0-6009 GCA_963550425.1 uncultured Neisseria sp. | reverse complement strand
TGATTTCGCCGATGTTTTCGACGATGATGCCGATGCGTCCGGCCAATTCGTCGCCCGGGATGGTTTTGATGCAGCCGGAGGCAACGTAAAAATGCTCGCGCCCGGCCACATCGACGATACCGAAGCCTGTGGCACGGCTGCCGGGGTCTATGCCTAAGATACGCAGCGTTTTACCCATCAAAATTTCCTTAACGGTCGAAATCCATTTTGGTAGGACAATACATAGGGCTGCATTTTTTTGTGCAGCCCTGACGGTATTATGAGGCTCTTCAAATGTCCGTTTACAGGCGGTTTACCGCCAATGGCACGATATTGCCGTCCACCAGGCCGAACCACCAGTAGCCTTTGCGGTTGGGGTCGGTGGCGTGGTCTACGCGGCAGAAGGCGAAGGCTTTGTTGTTGATGCAGCCGAAGTTATGAGGCTGCCAACTATCGGGCAGGGTCTTTTTCCAGCGGGCGACATCGGCCGCGGAAGATACGGCCAGGCGGCATTCGCCTGTGCCTTGGCAGACGGGCTGCCATGCGCCCTCTCCTTCGCGGCCGTTCATGATCCACTGTCTGCCTTTCAGGACAAACTGCATCTGCATCGGCGTGGGCATTTCTTCTTTGTCGAGCAGGACGTATTCGCCTTGGTCGCTGCTGTCTAGCGGGGCGGCGGTGGCGGCCATCGGGGCGGCGGCCAGAAGGCTGAGTGCGATGAGGAGTGCTTTATTCATCAGAGTTTCCTTAACGGTTGAAACCCCTCCCTTCAGGGTGTGGGTTCAGGGTTTGTTTGGGAGGGGGCAACCCCTTCCAATAGGGCAACACATAGGGCTGCGCCTTATGTGCAGTCCTGTGTGTTGAATGAAATATGCCGTCTTGCATCAAACAGTTATTAAATCAAATATATCCAAATACTGCCGGATTGCCTCGCCTCGCGCCTGCGGCGGGGTATTGCGGACGGTTTCTATGAGCTGCAGCAGGTTTTCGGCATCAAGCGGCAACAGGCCGGTACTCATCCGGATTCGTTTGGGATTTCCCGTACCCTGCGTGCGGAGTTCCAGCCGGACGGACGGCAACATGCCGCATATGCCCGTTTCGACTTTGACGGCGGCAATGTCCTCCCAGATGATTTCGCGGTTGGATTGGCATATGGTGATTCCGTGTTCGCCGATAAGGATGCCGCAACGCCCGTTACGTTTTGCCATACGCCAAAGTATCAGGGAGATGGCTGCCGGTACGATAATGCGCGGCCATGTCTGCCCGCTGCCGCCAAACGCCCAATAGCCGCAGGCAGCACCCGCAATAAAATAAAGCACTTGGTGTATCAGTGTGCAATACTGCTTCGGGTAAAGTGCAATACGGGCTTCTTTTGCCATTGCTTTGGTTGCTCCGAATTTAAACGGGCGGCTTTCAGGCGGCCTGAAATTTACACGCCCTGTTTCAGGCTCTCTTCGATGAAGCCGTCCAAATCGCCGTCCAATACGGCTTTGGTGTTGCCGATTTCGTAGCCTGTGCGCAAGTCTTTGATGCGCGAGGAATCCAAGACGTATGAGCGGATTTGGCTGCCCCAACCCACATCGGACTTGCCTTCTTCCAACGCCTGCTTCTCTTCGTTGCGTTTGCGCATTTCCAATTCATACAGTTTGGATTTCAACATTTCCATCGCAGCGGCTTTGTTGGCGTGTTGCGAACGGTCGTTTTGACACTGCACCACAATCCCCGTCGGCTCGTGGGTGATGCGCACGGCAGAGTCGGTTTTGTTGATGTGCTGGCCGCCCGCGCCCGATGCGCGGTAAGTGTCGATGCGCAAATCGGCGGGGCTGATTTCGATTTTTATACTGTCGTCTACCTCGGGATAGACGAACACGGAGGCAAACGAGGTGTGGCGTTTGTTGTTCGAGTCAAACGGCGAGTAGCGCACCAGGCGGTGAACGCCGGTTTCTGTGCGCAGCAAACCGTAGGCGTATTCGCCTTCCACTCGGATGGTAGCGCGGTTGATGCCCGCGATTTCGCCGTCGTCTTCTTCGAGGATTTCGATTTTGAAGCCTTTGCGCTCGGCGTAGCGGCTGTACATGCGGAACAGCATGCCCGCCCAGTCTTCCGCTTCCGTACCGCCCGCGCCTGCGGTGATGTCGATAAAGCAGTTGTTCGGGTCGGCAGGCTGGTTGAACATCCGTTTGAATTCGAGGTCGGCCATTTGTTTTTCCAAACCGGCCACGTCTTCCCGCACGGCGGCGAAACCTTCTTCGTCGTTTTCTTCAACGGCCATTTCAATCAGCATGCGGTTGTCTGCTATGCCCGACGCGATGTTGTCGAGCGTCAATACGATGCCTTCAAGGATTTTGCGCTCTTTGCCGATTTCTTGGGCGCGTTTCGGGTCGTTCCACAGCTCAGGGTCTTCGGAAAGGCCGATGACTTCTTCCAATCGGTCTTTCTTGCCCTGATAGTCCATATAGACGCGGATGTCTTCGCTGCGCTTTTCCAAATCGTTCAGGGTGTTGTTGAGCTGGTTGATTACTTCGGCTTCCATAATGTCCTTTGTGTAGGATTAAGCGGCATATTTTAATGGATTTGCCGCCGTTTAGCCATTTCGGACAGGCAAAAGCCGTCTGAAACACATACCGGGCGGCCTTTTTGCCTTATTCTGAGGATAATTTCAAAAAATTGTCGCGGTAATGGCGCATTTCTTCGATACTTTCCAAAATATCGTCCAAGGCCTGATGCGCGCCTCGCTTGACCACGCCCTTGGCAACGGGCGGGTTCCAACGGCGTGCGAGTTCCTTCAAGGTTGAGACATCGATATTGCGGTAATGGAAATAGGCCTCGAGTTTGGGCATATGACGCTGCATGAAGCGGCGGTCTTGATGGATGGAGTTGCCGCACATGGGTACGGATTTTTCCGGAATCCATTGCGAAACAAAGTCCAAAAGCCTTGATTCCACATCGGCCTCGGTAAGGGACGATTCGCGCACGCGCCGCGTCAGGCCGGTCCGGCCGTGCGTGGCGGTATTCCATTCGTCCATGCCGTTCAAAACATCGTCGCCCTGATGGATGACATAGACATCGGATTGCGCCAGCGGATTCAAATCCTTGTCGGTAATAATGGCGGCCACTTCGATGATGCGGTCGGTATCGGGGTTCAGGCCGGTCATTTCCATATCCAGCCAGCATAAATTATCGGCGTTCTGCATAAAATTTCCTATTCTTCAACCATGTGTATTATATTTCAACACGCAACGCGACACATAAGGAAAAATCATGCAGGCAGAGATACGCGCCGTGGCGTTTGACGCATTCGGCACACTGATTCGCTACCCCGTCAAACATCACCCCTATACACTCTTGCGGGCAAAAGGACAGGACAGAGCCGCTTTCCACCGGCAGTGCATGATATCCGGCCTGACGGCTGCCGAACTGGCCTCCGCCAACGGCCGCGAAGAGGCCCTGCCCGAATTTTCCGTCCGTTTGGCGGAAGAAGAGCGGCATATCGCACTGTATCCCGAAGTTTCAGATTTATTGGATAACCTGCGGCAACAAGGCATCCGAATGGCCGTGTGCAGCAATCTGGCTTGCGAATACGGCCGCATCCTGCGCCGCCTGCTGCCCGAATGGCTCGATTTGGCCTTGAGTTGCGAAATCGGCGCGGCCAAGCCCGAAAGCGTCATTTATGCCGCCGTGGAAAACCTGCTCGGCGTGCCTCGCGGACAGATATTGTTTGTCGGCGACAGCAAAACCAACGATGCCGCCGCACCGGCCGCCTATGGCTTCCAGTCGCTTTGGCTGCAGCGGCCGCAGCAGGATTTGCGAATCGTGCAGGCGGCTTTGTCCGATGCGGGAAACCCGTTTGGAAAACAAATGACGGGGGCGGATTAAACCCAAACCAAGCCATCTGCCATGATTTGGGGCATGGCCGGATGAAGCGGGGACGGGCGCAAACGCCTTACTGCCGCAAAATCAGGGGCGGGTTTGTCCTGCCGCCTGCCGCGTATTTTTGATATCATACGCCGAATACTTTTACGGAAATCGAAATATGTCCGTTTACACCAGCGTTTCCGATGACGAAATGCGGCAATTCCTTGCCGATTATGATTTGGGTGAATTTGTTTCGCTGACGGGCATTGCCCAAGGCGTAACCAACAGCAATTATTTCCTCGCCACCACTGCCGGCCGGTATGTGCTGACCGTGTTTGAGGTACTGCAGCAGCACGAACTGCCGTTTTTCCTGCTGCTGAAACAGCATTTGAGCAGCAGGGGCGTGGCCTGTCCGGCGCCTTTGGCGCGGCGGGACGGCCGCCTTGATTCGGTGTTGTGCGGCAAACCCGCCTGCCTGGTCGGGTGCCTGGACGGCGCGGATACGGGCTGGCCGACCGCCGGGCAGTGCTTCAATACCGGCGCGATGCTGGCCAGGATGCACCTGGCCGGACAATCCTTCCCCATGCATATGGACAATCCGCGTTATGACCGCTGGTGGGGCGCGGCGGCGCAAAGGCTGTATCCCGTTTTAAGCCGCGAAGATGCCGCACTGCTGCGCGGGGAAATCGGCTTTTTGGCGGCGCATCCCGACACCGGCCTGCCCAGGGGCATTATCCATGCCGATTTGTTTAAGGACAATGTTTTGCTGGACGGCAGCCGTGTGGCGGGGTTTATCGATTTTTACTACGCCTGCGACGGCAATTTTATGTACGACTTGGCCATTGCCGTAAACGACTGGGCGCGTACCGCCGACAACCGTTTGGACGAGGGCTTGGCCGATGCCTTTATGCGGGGCTACGAGGGTGTGCGGCCGACAAGTGTTGAAGAACGCGCCTATTTCCCTATAGCGCAACGTGCCGGCTGCGTCCGTTTTTGGGTTTCCCGCCTGTTGGATTTTCATTTTCCGCAAGAGGGCGAGATGACTTTTGTCAAAGACCCCGATGTTTTCCGCGACCTGCTGTTGTCCTTTATCGGCAGGGCTTAGGCCAACGGGCGATTTTTTTGCATAATGGCGGTTTGCCTTTGAAGTAAAAGGCGGGATTTTAACCGTTAAGGAAGTTTTGATGAAGATAACCGGATTTGGCGAAATACTTTGGGATGATTTTCCGGACGGCAAACGTTTGGGCGGCGCGCCTCTCAATTTGTTGGTGGGGTTGCGGTCGCTGGGGGCGGATACCGCCGTCATCAGCCGCGTCGGCGACGACGATGACGGACGCGAGATCCTGCGGCAGGTCGGCTTGAAACAGGTTGCCCCGCACCTCATCCAAACCGACAACTGTCAGGCCACCGGCTTGGTCAAGGTTGCGTTGTCGGACAACGGTAACGCCAGCTACGATATTGTTTATCCCTGTGCGTGGGATTTTATCGAAGCCGAAGGCGAAGCCGTCCGCCGCGTGGCCGAATCGGATGCCCTCGTGTTCGGCAGCCTGTCGGGCAGGCATGAGGTTTCGCGCCGGACGCTGGACGGTTTGTTGAAGCATGCGCGCTTTAAGGTTTTCGATGTGAATCTGCGCCGCCCGCATTATGATTACGGCCGTATTTTTGAGTTGATGCGGCAGTGCGATTTAATCAAGCTCAATGATGCCGAGTTGTATGAGTTGGCCGGTGTTTACGGTTCGCCCTATCATTCTTTGCAGCAGAATACCGCTTATTTGGCCAAGCAGGCGGGCTGCGGGCGTATTTGCGTTACTATGGCCGAACACGGCGCGATGTATTATGAAGACGGCCGTTTTTATTTTCACGGCGGTTATCGGGTCAAGGTGGCCGATACGGTGGGTTCGGGCGATAATTTTTTGGCAGGCTTCGTTTACCGGCTGCTCAATCAGTCGCCGCCCGATGAGATTTTGGGCTTCGCCTGCGCGCTGGGGGCTTTGACCGCCTCGCGGCACGGGGCAACCCCTTCCATCAGGTTGCAGGAAATCGAAGCGTTTATGAATCCCGCTTAGTTATTGTTAAGTTTCCCAAAATAATTTTTTTTGAAAAATGTTCGAAATTATCCAAAACCGCAAAATCAAATTTGCCCTAGTCGGCTGCGGCCGCATTTCCAACAATCAT
>CAUVCE010000104.1:0-6041 GCA_963550425.1 uncultured Neisseria sp. | reverse complement strand
GAAACGTTTTGGCGGGCGATGTCCCGCACCAAACCGACGCCGTCGGTGTTGTCGGCTTTCAGACGGCCGTCTGAAAGACGTATCAGCGTATTGGCCGCCCCTGCCGCTGCGGCGCGTTCGGACAACTCGTCCGCCAACGCGAAGGCTTCGGTTTTAAACGGCAGGGTAACATTCGCCCCCGCGCCGCCCGAAGCGAAAAACGCCCGCACCGCCGGCGCGAAGCCGCCGATGTCGGCCAGACGGCGGCCGTATTCGATTTCCACCCCTTCCTGGGCGGCAAACAGCCGGTGGATTTCGGGCGACCTGCTGTGGGCAATCGGATTGCCGAACACGGCGTATTGCGAAACAGACATCAACATCCCCTCCAAAACAAAACACTACCCATAATAACCGCACCCCAAAACACAGGGGCGGCGCGCGCCCGTAGCGTGGTAGGGATTGGACGGCAGGCCATTCACCCAGCAGGCCGCCAGCCAACCGAAAGCGGCCGCCTCCACCCATTGCGGGTCGAGATTCAAAACAGCGGTACTTTGAACCGAAACATCGGGGAGGCGTTCGGCCAACTCCGTCATCAGCGTCAGATTGCGTATACCGCCGCCGCAAACAAAAACCTCGCGCGCATCGGCGGCGGCGCGGCGGATTTCGCGGGCGGCACTTTCCGCACTGAACGCCAGCAAAGTCCGCAAAACATCCTGCGGCCTTTCCACACCCGACAACCTGTCTGACAAATACGGCAGCGCGAACAACTCGCGCCCCGTACTTTTGGGATAAGGCCGTAAAAAATAAGGATGGTCGAGCAGCGCGTCCAACAACGCGGGCAACACCCTGCCCTGCGCGGCCAACCCGCCTCCGTCATCATAATCCCGCCGCCAGACATGGCGCGTCCACGCATCGGCCAACATATTTCCCGGCCCCGTATCGAAACCGAAGGCGGGTTTGTCCGGCAACAAAACACTGATATTGGCGATACCGCCGATATTCAGCACCACGCGGGCGGCATCCGTTTGAAACAACGCCTGATGAAACGCCGGCACCAAAGGCGCGCCCTGTCCCCCTGCCGCCAAATCCCCGCTGCGGAAATCGCCCACCGTCAAAATACCGGTCGATTCCGCCAGCAACGCCCAATCGGCCAACTGAATACTGTAACCGTATTCGGGCGCGTGGCGCACCGTTTGGCCATGGCAGCCGATGGCGCAGACCTTGCCGGCGGGCAGCGCGCACTTATCCAACAGCCGCTTAACCACATCGGCATACAAAAAACCGAGTTCGCGCGCCAGCAGGCGGCTGCGGTGCAACTCGTCGGCCGCACAATCCTGCATGGCCAGCAAACCGGCCTTCAAATGGTCGGAATAAGACAGAAAGGCGTGCGCTTCGGCTGCCAGCCAACGGCCGCCGTCCATACGGATAAGCACCGCATCCGCCCCGTCCATACTGGTTCCGGACATAATGCCGATATAATATTGAAAGCCGTCCATGTGCCGTTTTCAGACAAAAGCCGTATTTTAAGCCTTTCGGACGGCTCACAGTACAAAAAAGCGCACCGTCAAAGTGCGCTTTTTTAATTATCGGCCGGATTTAGAAGTTGCCGCCCGACTCATTAACCATATAAACAACAGCCGCCTTCACCTCATCATCACTCAGCGAACTGTCGCCGCCCTTGGCAGGCATCATACCTTTGTCATTAAATCCCTCAATCGCGTGTTTGAACAAGGTTTCCTTGCCTTTGGCGATACGCGGCTCCCAGTCTTCCTTATGGGTCAGGCGCGGGGTATTGGGGATAACCGAAGTGGCGGCATGGCAGCCGAAACACAGCTTGTCAAACACCGCCTTGCCTTGCGCCATTACCTCGGGGCTTGCACCGCCGGCCGCAGCAGGGGCGGCGGCTGATGCCGCGCCCGAAGCAGCCTGGCCGGCCGCCGGTGCGGAAGCCGCAGCATCAGAGGCGGACGAAGCCGGTACGGCGGGGGGAGGCGGGGGAGGCGCATCGGGGTCGGGGAAATTTCCGCCCGACTTATTCGCCATATAAACCAAAACACGCTTCAATTCCAAATCGGTCAAATCCGACTGGCCGCCCTTGGCCGGCATCGTGCCTTTATCGGTAAAGCCTTTGAGCGCGTGTTCGAACAAAGTGTCGAAACCCTTGGCCAAACGGGGCGACCATTCGCCGTTGTTGGTTATTCGCGGCGCATGGGGGGTCGAACCGTCGGCGGCATGGCATTGGATACAGACCTTGTTGAAAATCTGCTCGCCCTTGCGTTCACCCACGGGTATGCCGTCGCCCACGGCAACGCGCCCCTGCGGCATGATGCGGGTTTCCGTGGCAGCCTCGGTGGAGGCGTCCACATCGGCATAATAGCCCGTACCCATCAGTTTGATCAGCAGCGCCAACACGGTCAGCGTAATGGCGATGCCGCCGATGACCGTAACCGGCGCCGAACCTTTGGCGTTTTGTTTGGTAAGGTGGTGGTTCATCAATTATTCCTTGTCGGTTGAAACCCCGCCATCCATGGCGGTGTAATTAGGCATTATCCTGCGGGGGCAAGCCCTTAAAATTGGCACGGCATGGGTGATTGTGTTTTACAGGCCGGCCGTGTGCCGAAACACTTCGATTTAAATCCCGCCGTTTTTTGGTATTTTTCAGGCAATCGGTTTGCCAGTGCCGCCTTGCAAAACAGCCGTTTTTCAAACCCCGCACCAACTTTGGCGGCAGGCCGCCTGTTTAAGGCAGATTAACAATAATTTGCAGATTATACTTAATTCAATCAGGCTTTCCAATCCTTTCCATTTGGCCTAACGCAAAAGAATGCCGATTTGCCCGCCGCCCGTATGGCAAGGAAAATTTGTCGGCGGGAAAGGTTTGTGGCATAATGCGCCCTTCCGTACCCGTAGCTCAGTTGGAAGAGTGTCAGCCTCCGAAGCTGAAGGTCGCTGGTTCGATCCCAGTCGGGTGCGCCAATTCCCAACAGGCCGTCTGAATTTTTTCAGACGGCCTGTTGTTTTCCTATTATTTCAAGACAGCCTCCGCCGCGCAATCAGTGCTTGCCTGTTACCCAAGTTTGCGTTATCTTATGCGCTCTTTACTTTTTTAAACACTTTGCGCTCTAAGCGCGATTTTGAAACCCGCAGGCTGTCGCCGGCCCGTTCCGTTCGCGTACCCTAAACCGCCGTCCGGAAAACCGGCATTACCGTTGCATTGCGAAGCACGGGTTTATTATCGCCTTACAGGCAGAATTAAAGAGGCAATCATGCAATTATCCGGTGCACAAATCCTTGTGCAAAGCCTGAGGGCGGAAAACGTCGAATACGTTTTCGGCTATCCCGGCGGCGCGGTACTCGAAATCTACGACGCGCTTTTCCAACTCAACAAATTCAAACACATCCTGGTAAGGCACGAACAGGCTGCGGTACATGCGGCCGACGCCTATGCGCGTGTCAGCGGCAAGGTCGGCGTGGCCCTGGTGACTTCGGGCCCCGGCGCGACCAATGCGCTCACCGGCATCGCCACGGCCTATTCCGATTCGGTTCCGCTGGTGGTGATTTCCGGCCAGGTCGGTTCGCCCGCCATCGGCACGGACGCGTTTCAGGAAATCGATATGGTCGGCGTGTCGCGGCCGTGCGTGAAGCACAATTTCCTGGTCAAGCACATCGATGATTTGACCACCACGGTAAAAAAAGCCTTCCAAATCGCCCGCAGCGGCCGCCCCGGCCCGGTGGTTATCGACATCGCCAAAGACGTTACGCAGTCTATGGCCAAGTTCAGTTACCCGCAGGAAGATATTTTTATCCGCTCCTACCAGCCCGTCCTTAACGGCCACATCGGCCAGATTAAGAAGGCCGTACAAATGCTGGCGGCAGCGAAACGGCCTTTGGTGTATTTCGGCGGCGGCGTGGTTTTGGGTAATGCTGCCGACGAGCTGGCCGAGTTCGTCAAGCTGACCGGCCTGCCCTGCACCGCCACGCTGATGGGTTTGGGCGCGTATCCGTCCGATGACAGGCAGTATTTGGGCATGTTGGGCATGCACGGCACTTACGAAGCCAATCTGGCTATGCACAATGCCGATGTGGTTTTGGCAGTCGGAGCACGTTTTGACGACCGTGTGGTTTCCGTTCCCGCCAAGTTTTTGGAAAAGCCGAAAAAAATCATCCATATCGACATCGACCCGTCCAGTATTTCGAAACGCGTCCGCGCCGACGTACCAATCGTTGGCGACGTGAAGAATGTTTTACGCGAAATGGCGGCGATTTGGAAAAGCCAAAACCTGCAGATAAACGGCCAGCATTTGGAAAAATGGTGGCGGAATTTGGAAGGCTGGCGCGCGCGCGACTGCCTGCGCCTGCCGGAAACGGACGGTAATGTCATCCTGCCGCAGATGGTGGTCAAAACTTTGGCCGAATTGACGGACAATGATGCGATTATCACGTCCGACGTCGGCCAGCATCAGATGTTTGCCGCCCAGTTTTATCCGTTCAAACGGCCGCGCCAATGGCTTAATTCGGGCGGTCAGGGCACGATGGGGGTGGGCCTGCCCTATGCGATGGGCGCGTATTTGGCCGACCCGTCCAAAGATGTGTGCTGCATTACCGGCGAAGGCTCGATTCAGATGAATATCCAAGAATTGAGCACCTGCTTCCAATACCGCCTGCCGGTAAAAATCATCTGCCTGAACAACGGTTATCTGGGCATGGTGCGCCAGTGGCAGGAGCTTTATTACGGCGAACGCGAATCGGAAACCTATTTCGACTCGCTGCCTGATTTTGTGAAACTGGCCGAAGCCTACGGCCATGTCGGCATGCGTATCGAGAAGCCGTCCGACGTGGAAGGCGCACTGCGCGAAGCCTTGGCGATGAAAGACCGCTGTGTGTTCTTGGACTTCATCACGGACAAAAAACAAAATGTTTTCCCGATGGTCGGCAACGGCAAGGGCTTGGACGAGATGGTGCTGCCGCTGCACATGCGCGAAACCAAGGCCGACAGCGACGTCAATGATGTAAACGACCGCGATTACGATACAAGGAGCGTGCCATGAGACATATCCTATCCGTTTTGATGGAAAACGAATCGGGCGCGATGAGCCGCGTGGTCGGCCTGTTTTCGGCGCGCGGCTACAATATCGATTCGCTGTCGGTATCGGCCACCGAAGACAAAACCCTCTCGCGCATGACCATCGTTACCCACGGCGACGATGTGGTCATCGAGCAAATTACCAAGCAACTCAATAAGTTGATTGAAGTTGTCAAGGTGGTCGATTTGAACGAAAGCAGCTTTGTCGAACGCGAACTGATGCTGGTAAAAGTCCGCGCCGTGGGCAAAGACCGCGACGAAATCCTGCGCCTGGCCGATATTTACCGCGGCCATGTGGTCGACGTTACCGACAAGAGCTATACCGTCGAAGTAACCGGCACGACCGACAAACTCGATTCCTTCTTGGAAACCGTTGGCAAGCTGCTGATTTTGGAAACGGTGCGTACCGGTGCGGCAGGCATCGGGCGCGGCGAACGGATTTTGAAAATTTGAGTTTTGGGGCTTTCAGACGGCCTGAAACGCTTCAAAAGCCGTCTGAAAGCCGCCCCGAAAGGAAAAAACATGAGCAACATCAAAATTACCGCAATCATTACCGTCAAGGCCGAACACCGAGCCGAACTGCTGGACGTGTTCACCGCGCTGGTCGGCGAAAGCCGCAAGGAAGGCGGCAACCTGCGCTACGATTTGCACCAAGACCTGCAAAACCCGAACCGCTTCGTTTTCTTTGAAAACTGGAAAGACCAGGCCGCCGTGGACAGCCACAACGCCAGCGTCCATTTCCAAAACTTCCTGAAAGCCATCGACGGCAAAACCGAAGCCGTGGACATCGTCCTGATGAAAGACGTATCCGACAACGGCAATTGATTCCCCCTCCAACCGATTTACTTTTAATCAAATTAAGGAAAAAACAATGCGAGTTTATTACGACAAAGACGCCGACCTGTCCCTGATCAAAGGCAAAACCGTCGCCATCATCGGCTACGGCTCACAAGGCCACGCCCACGCGGCCAACCTGAAA
>CAUVCE010000103.1:0-6285 GCA_963550425.1 uncultured Neisseria sp. | reverse complement strand
GCATGCTGTCCAACGCGGCCGCCCCCTTCGGCGGCGTGAAGCAGTCGGGCATGGGCCGGGAAGGCTCGCGCTACGGCATGGACGAATATCTGGAAATGAAATACATCGTTACGGCCGGTATTTAGGCGGTTTGAAAGGCAGTTTGAGCAAAAAGGCCGTCTGAAATATCTTTTCAGACGGCCTTTACATTGGTTTCTTAATCTACTTAGCATCATCAATATTTGGTTTATTTAAACCAGCTTTTTCCGAATCAAGTTTTAATGTCCAATTCATTAAATTTTTCCCATACTTATCTTCAAGTTTTCCAATTATTCTAGCAGATCTTTCTACTGATTCGAGATTTAGATTATTTTCCATATTATGTTTAGCCATTTGATAAGCCGCGAACTCTATTATCCTTCCTGTTTTTTTCACAATAGGGAGACTTACCTGTACAGTTGCCGCTACTCCGTTTAAAGTCGCATCTACCCCCTTTATCAATTTATCTTTAAAAGACTTTTTTTCCCCCTATATTTCAACACAAGAAATAATCCTAACCTTCTTATGGGCGTAAGTAGCCTTAATCTTTTCCTTTGCCTGAGCAGCACTGCTTGCCATTACATTTGAACTGCAAACGCTAGGATTATCATTTAACTGATACTTAACCTGGTAACGCTTCATAACAACTCCCGTATTAATGTTAAAGAAAAATCGCGGCAACCTGCAAAAGTCTGCCACTCTTGCTATTTTGTAAAAAATACCTGTTATAATCCAGCAAGTTAAAGTGCCAAATCAAAACCGGCAGTATAGATATCGAAACCAGGGGGTTGCAGATGGAAATTCACGATAAAATCCGCGTCATGCGGGAAATCAACCAATGGTCGCAGGAAGAAATGGCGGAGAAATTGGAAATGTCCACAACGGGCTATGCAAAAATCGAACGCGGGCAAAGCAAAATTAATGTAGAGAGATTAAAACAAACCGCCCAAATCTTTAATATTGATATGGTGGATTTGATTGCGGCACACGATAAATCATTTTTCTTTTCCATAGGCGACTATAACCACAATACCAACGGCCGCAATATCGGACATAACGAAAAACTGGTTTTAGAAAACGAAAAATGTAAAGCATTGTTAGAAACAAAGGACAAAGAAATCGAAGCCTTGAAACAGATTATCGAACTACTGAAAAAACAGATTGAAAACCAAAATGGCTGACTGACCTAATTTTACTGCGGCATTGCCTTAAATAATATATTAAGAATTTGACCATACAAAACGAAAGCTGCCCGGAAGACATCTCATCTTCGGGCAGCCTAATTCAAAAACAAATCACTGGGCCTTGCGGGCAGGCAGTTTTTCCTTAATGCGAGCCGCTTTGCCGGTCAGGCCGCGCAGATAGTACAATTTTGCACGGCGCACATCGCCGCGGCGTTTGACTTCGATTTTCTCGACAGTGGGCGAATACAGTTGGAAAGTGCGTTCCACGCCCTCGCCGCTGGAAATCTTGCGTACAATCGCATTACTGTTCAAACCGCGGTTGCGGCGTGCGATTACCACGCCCTCATAGGCCTGCAGGCGGCTGCGGTTACCTTCCACCACGCGCACATAAACCACAACCGTATCGCCAGGTGCGAAATCGGGTATTTCCTTGTTCAAACGGGCGATTTCTTCCCGTTCCAATTGTTCAATAATATTCATCGTTTTTTCCTAAATCTAATGGGATTACCTGTTGCTCCTGCCTGATTTCCTGCAAGAGGCGGGTTTCCTGTGGGAGTAAACTGCGCCGTGCCAGCAAATCCGGCCGGCGCGCCAAAGTGCGCCGCAACGACTGCTTCAGCCGCCACGATGCAATCAGGCCATGATTTCCCGAACGCAACACCTCGGGAACACCCATGCCCCGAAACTCAACCGGCCGCGTATAATGCGGGCAGTCCAACAAACCGTCGGCAAACGAATCCTGCCGCGCCGACTGTTCGTCGCCCAACACGCCGGGTACAAACCTCAATACCGCGTCCATCAGCATCATGGCGGGCAGTTCGCCGCCGGAAACGACAAAATCGCCTATACCGATTTCCTCGTCCACACAACTGTCCAACAAACGCTCGTCTATACCCTCGTAGCGGCCGCACAACAAAATCAAATCATCCAATTGCGCCAGTTCGACAACCTTTTGATGCGTCATCGGCCGTCCCTGCGGGCTCAGATAAATGACACGGGCTTCACCGGCAGCCTGCGACTTGGCTTCTTTGACGGCCTCATACAAAGGCGGCGCCATCATAATCATGCCAGGCCCGCCGCCAAACGGCCTGTCATCGATATAACCGAGTTTGTTGTCGGCAAAACGGCGCGGATTGATGGCGGAAAACTGCCAGATTCCCTGTTTCAACGCCCGACCGGTTACCCCGTATTCGGTAATGCTGCCAAACATTTCCGGAAAAAGAGTAACGGCCTGAATCTTCATAGGCCTGCGCCCGAGAGGCCGGCCCGCATGTTGAAACATCGGTTTTCCTTATCCAAAACCAAAACGGCGGGTTAAATCCAACCCGCTATCGCAACCGCCCCAACGGGTCGGATATTAATAATCTATTCCCCAATCTGCAGTAATGATTCGGTTTTCATGATTTACCGAATCGATAAAATTCTCAACAAAGGGAATGAGTTTTTGACCATGCGCGCCATTGACAACCAAAATATCGTGCGCGCCGGTCGCCATCAGGCCGGTTACTTCGCCCAAAGCATCGCCGCCGCGGTTGATGACCGTCATGCCGACCAAATCCGCCCAGTAATATTCATCCTCATCGGTCTGGGCAAATTCCGAACGGTTTATCTCAATGGTATAACCGCGTAACAGGTGGGCGGCATCCCGGTCGCCTATGCCTTGAAACTTGACCTGAAGTTCGTTTCCGGCAAGTTTCCCACCCTCCGGTATGACGCGGATAATATGCCTGTCTTTACGCAAACGCCACTCGGGGTAGTCCAACAGGCTGTCGGCATATTCGGTATCTGCAGCCACCTTTACCCAGCCTTTGATGCCGAATGCGCCCTTTATGTGGCCCATCGCCACCCATTGAGTACCGTTTTCCATGAATTAGGCGGCAGCCTGCTGTTCTTTGACCAGGCGGGTAACGGAGTCGCTGACCTGCGCACCCTGACCCACCCAGTAGTTCAAACGGTCTGCATCCAGGCGGATGCGTTCTTGTTTTTCATTGGCAACGGGGTTGTAAAAACCCACGCGTTCGATAAAGCGGCCGTCCCGGCGGTTGCGGCGGTCGGTTACGATTACTTGATAAAATGGGCGTTTTTTGGAGCCGCCACGGGTCAAACGGATAACTACCATGTCAATTTCCTCAGCTAAATTTCGGAATATAGAAAACGGGTAATTTTAGAGTAGTTTCAGGTTTCATGGCAAGTATTTATTCGTTGTGCGAACCACGGGCGGCATCAAGCGGCAGTTCCGCGCCGCATAATCCGGCATCTTCCGACAACGGGCGGACGGCAAAGCCCAGATGTTCGGCCAAACCCAACATGGGGCGGTTGTCCGCCAATATTTCCGCATACATCTGCCTGTATCCCTGTCGGGCGGCAAGGCGTATCAGCCGCCCCATCAGCCCTTTGGCCACCCCCTGCCCCCTCACTTCCCCCGCCGCGCTGATACCGAATTCGCACGCATCGGGAAAACGCAGGCAGCTATATTGCGCCCACCCAACGATATCGCCGTCGTCCTTGCAGGCAATCAGCGCGGCTTCGCGGGCGTAGTCTATACGGCTGAATTGCGCCAGTTGGGCGGCGGGCAGCTCCTTTATGGCGTTCATAAATCGGTTCTTCCGGTCGGCCTCGCTCAGGTTGCGTATGAACTGCTGCAGGTTTTCGGCATCTTCGGGCAGCAAGGGGCGGATGTGCAGGAGGTTGTGCTTTTTGGTTGCAAACGGCGGTTCGTCCGGGTAAGGCGCGGCGGCAAACAGCGGCGGCGTTAAAGGGTTTTGCGGCCTGTATTCGGCAGAATGGGTAAACAATTCGGCATTTACGCCATCCAGGCGCAGGGTCAGTTTGTGCAGTTGCGGGGCGCGATAGGCGGCGGTATTCAGGGAATGCAGCAGTTGCTCAAATGCCGGCTGCAGTTTGCGTTGGTCGAAAAAACGGCACAGGCGGCGCGCGTGCGAGGTATCGAAGGGGGGAAGCAATAAAAGTTTCCCGCCCTGATATTCCGCCTCCAGCAATGCGCCGACAGCGGGATGGGTTTGGTAATGCAATATGCCGTCGAAAAATCGGCGTTCGTCAGACAGCGGCGGCAATTTGAGTGCGAATAATAATGTGTCTGCGGACGAAGCCTGCCTTATTCCTTCTTCATTCGGCCTGATCAGGGGCTGTATCGGAGGTCGGGCGATGGTTTGACGGTTTTTCTTTATCCGATGCCAGGCGATTTGGGCGGCAATGGCGTCCAAAGCCTCTCTAATGTTTGAAAAGACGGCGGGATGGTCTGTAAAGCGGGAAATGTAATACAGGGGGGTGCTGCTTTGCTGCGCCAGTTGTTTGAGTTGGGCGGCACGTTCCGCGCTGTCGGCAGTCTGCACCAATAATGTGCGGCAATCGGGATGGTTCAGGGCGGCGGCGGCCGCATCGCGTAAAACCAACGGGTTGTCGGTTCGTGAGAGCGGGGGCAAGGCGACAGCCTTGATGCCCGCGTTTTCCGCTTCGGCATGCAGCCAGCCGTCTTCGCCGTCCGACAGGATATGCAGGCGGTCGGGATTCGGGCGGCGCGGCAGACGGACTGCGCGGACGGCAGCCCGAAGTTCTTCCGGGCTGAAACTGGGCATGACGCCGCAGTGTTCGGCAACGGCGGCCATGATGCGTTTCTCACGGCCATTCAGGTAGTGGCTGCTGTGCAGGATGATGTTTTTGCCGCGTGCCGCCAACCGCAGGCTGCTGTAAAAAGACGGCGGGTTTTCAGGCAGATACTGGGCTATCAAAAGGTCGGCCGCGCTGTCTTCGCGGAATTTGTCCAGCCACGGCTCTGCCGGGGAAAAGCGGTGCAGCGGGCAGGCGGTAAAACGGCAGCCGCCCGCCAGGCCTTCAAGTCGGCCGACAATGTCGGAACAAAATCCGATTTGGCGGCCGATGACGGCTGTCGCGCCCGACTCAGGCAGTATGTCTCCAGCATTTATGTGCAATCCCCTGTCCGGCAGGCTGAATCCGTCTGTCCCGCATATAGTCAGCCTGATTTTGTTTTGGTTTGCGGCAATCAGGCTGTCGAGTTTTTCAATCTGCCCCGTATTCAAACGGCGCGGGTCGAGCAGTATCAGGATTTCGGGTATGCCCAGCCGTATGCAGGCCGCGATAATGCTGCCGTAACTCTCAATATGGGTCAGTACCACGGCGGCATCGACCGCCTCGCCCACCTGCCCGATTTGCACATAGGCCTGAAAACCGGCCACAGTGGAATGGCGCGGGTTTATCGGGGTCAGCCGGCCTTGGAAGGGTTGTTTCAGCAAAGCGGAAAAGACGCGGCAGCCCAGACTCCCTTCCCGCTGGCTTGCGCCGATGACGGCGATATGGCGGGCGGAAAACAGGCGGCTTAAAGGATGGGGCGGCAACATGGTATTTCCTTTTGTCTGCAGTTTCAGGCGGAACTATGTGGTTCGGCAAGATCGGCGCGAACGTTACCGTTAGCGTTGCGGACGACGATGCGGAAGGAAAAGTTTACGTTGTCTGCCGCACCGCCGTACTGCCCCTTCAAAGGCGGCAGCAGGTAAAATACCGCCAGACAAGAAACCGTTCAATCGGAATCGATGAGGCATTTTACGCCATCCTTTTTTTCAGACGGCCGCATCGCAACTGAGGCCGTCTGAAAAAGTTTATGCCGGCAAATAAGGCTGCAATACGCGGCGCAGGATTTCCATATCGCTTATGGCGGTAATATTGGCGCGGCCGAGTTTGTCCAAACCGACAAACCGCATCACGCCGCCGCTGACCTTTTTGTCGTGGCGCATATGCTCAATCCAACGTTCAAAAGGAAAGCGCGGCGGTTCGGCAGGCAAACCGGCCTGTTGCAGCAAGGCAGCGATTCGGGCGGTATCGGCCGCTTTCAGACGGCCTTCCTGTTCCGCCAAACGGCAAGCCAGCACCATGCCCGCCGCCACCGCTTCGCCGTGCAGCCACACGCCGTAACCCATTTCCGCTTCGATGGCATGGCCGAACGTATGTCCCAGGTTCAGCCAGGCACGGATGCCGCGTTCGGTTTCGTCGGCGGCGACGATTTCGGCCTTCATCTTGCAGCAGTGATACACCGCCTGCGCCAGCAAAT
>CAUVCE010000102.1:0-6294 GCA_963550425.1 uncultured Neisseria sp. | reverse complement strand
AGATGAACAGTATCGCGGCTACGATGTACGCCGCTGTAACGAGTCCTGAAGACATTTTAAGCACTCCAATCGTTTGGGTTAGAAGAAAAAATATTTAACGGTTTTTATGCCGCTTTCGCCGGTCAGTCGAAAACGGGGAAATATAGTGTTATATGGCAAAATGGCAGTATACACGTTTATCGCGGTTTTTTTGTGCGCCACCGCCACTTATTCCCTAATTCCACACCATGCTCCAACTCCTTAAACAACCCCGTTTTTCTGATTGCGGATACGGATAATTTGATTTATCAGGATAAAATTATTTGGGATATAATTTGGCAGGATAAAAAGGAGGCATCATGCACCGCTACACACTGGCCAAATGGCTCAATGCCGCACAGTTTATTACCTTCCTAAGCTGCCTGCTGATTCTTTATCTGTTGGTGGCTTCCGGCATTTATACGCCGCAAGGGAGAAACGGCGATTTTTTCGGTATTGATTTACTGTTGTTTGCCGGGCTGGTGCTTTTGGGTTTTTGGCTGTATTTCAATGCGCCCGTTTGGCTGTTGCGCCGCAAAGGTTTGTCGGATAGGAAAATTTACCGTTTGCAGCAAATCAGCACCCTGGCCGTAACAGGCTGGATAGGCAGTCGGCTGGTTGCCTGGCTGTATGTCGCATTTATTTTGGGAACGCTCCTTTCGATTGTCGGATTGACGACTTTGTCCGCCAAATTTTTCCCAAACAACACATGGCTGTCTATTATGCAGAATAATTTTTACCGCGCCTTTATCGTAGCGGTCTGCCCCACTATGTTCTGCCAAACGCTTATCGGCCATATCGCTTTGAACAGAATACGGAAAAAACGCCTGACCCGTGCCGGACGGCCGGCAAAATAGGAATTAATTAAGATGCTGACTTTTATAAATGATTATGCCGTCGAAATCCAATTCGTCCTGAATATTTTGGGTTATGGCACTCTCATTATTGCCTTTATTGTGTTATTGGCCGTTGTTGCCTTTAAATACGGCACGGCATACCCCGCTTATTTGCGGTTCGAACGCATCGCGCCCGAACAGTTTTTGGCAGATGAAAAACTCTCGGCATATCACAAAGATATGTCGGCAGCCGGTTTTCAGATGTGGCAGGCGGCACAGGGAAATTGCCACAATCCGAAGACGCAGGTTCAAATTGGGTTTTACCGCCACCCGAATTTTCCAAGCATTGTCGGAACAATAAACCATATATGTCAGACAGATTCAGGAAAATATTCTTATTTTATTGAATTTTTTGAACAATATGCAGACGGCAGTTCGTTGTCCGTGGGCGATATGGCTTATGCCGCCCTGCCGTTTATCCCAAATTTGGCCGCTTATGCCGTACCAGGTAATAAGGCAAAGGAGCTGTTCCGCCTGCATCAGGCCATCCGCCGGAAAACCAAACCCGCCAGCCCCGTCATACCCGGTGCCGAAGCGGATTATGCGGCGGCAACGGTGATACCCTGGCTCTCCAAACAACGCCAATGCCTGACCAAGATGGGCATGGTTCAAGCCAATCCGTATATCGACGGAAGGTATTACTATTCGTTTAAAGGCGCGGCCGCCGTGGTATGGCGGTCTCTGCCGCTTATCCGAAAATATTATGTCGGACGCAGCCGGGAAAATGCGTTTTCGGCGGCGGAATGATTAATTTGCAGCCTGTTGCACGGCCGACCCGCCGTAACGCCATGCCTTGCTTTTCCCGTACGCGCGCCAAAGTTCGGCGTAGGTGCCGTTTTGCGCCAACAGTTGTGCGTGCGTGCCCTGTTCTTTCAGACGGCCTTGCCCGAATACGAGTATGTTGTCCGCATGCATTACCGTACCCAACCGGTGGGCGGCCATGAGCACGGTTTTGCCGCGCATGAGTCTTTTGAGCGCGTCCATAATCAGGGCTTCGTTTTCCGCGTCGGTGTAGGCGGTGGCTTCGTCCAGTATCAGGATGGGGCGGTTTTGCAGGATGGCGCGGGCGATGGTGATGCGCTGGCGCTGGCCGCCTGAAAGCGACGCGCCGCGTTCGCCGACGGGGGTATCATAGCCCTGGGGCAGTTCTGTGATGAAACCGTGGGCATTTGCGGCACGGGCGGCGTTTTCGATATCGTCCCGCGTTACATTCGTGATACCCAGTCCGATATTGTTGGCAACACTGCCGGAAAACAAGAAACTGTCTTGAAACACAAAAGAAACCTGGCGCATCAACTCATCGGGGGCGATATCGCGCACATCCACGCCGCCGATTCTGACACTGCCGCCGCCCGCATCCCAAAAACGCGGGACAAGCTTGGCGACCGTACTTTTGCCCGAACCGCTTGTGCCGACCAGAGCCGTCCAAGTACCCTCTTTTGCGTTAAAACAGATGTCCGTCAAGGCATTGCCGCTGCGGTTTGGGTAACGGAAATCGACATGTTCGAACATGATATCGCCGTTTTTCGGCGTTTGCGGCGTACCGCGTGCGGCCGCCACGGGCGTATTCAACAATTCGTCCACTCGTGCCGCACTCATTTTTGCGCCTTCCACCGCGTGAAACAAAGCCATATAGGGCATGACCGCTTCGGCCATACCCGTTCCTGCCAGCAGTGCGGCCAGCCACGGGAAAAACTCGAGGGAGCCGTTGAAATACCAATATGCGCCGCACCACAACAACACCACCAGCGTGGGCAGCGGCGTGAATACCGTCATACTGGCTCGCGCGGGCAGGCCGTTTCTTTTGTACCAGCCTTTCAGATATTGCAAATAACCGTCCAATGCGCGGCTGTACCGTCCAAACGAAGCCGCACCGCCGTCAAACGTCCGCACCACGCCCATGCCCTGCACAAACTCCACCACCGCGCGGCTGACCTGTTCGCGCGCAACGGCATAATTCCTCATCTCTTCCTGACCGTTGGCCATGACCAGCGACATCACGGCCATTCCCGCCGCCAACACGCCCGCCGCCGCCAAAGCCAGCCGCCAATCAAAGCACCACAACACAATAAAGGCAGCCAGCGGCGCGACAAATGCGCGGGCATAAAGCGGCGTACTGTCGGCCACAAACGCGTGCAGTGCGGAAACATCATCCTGTGCCACCTTTGCCAAAGCCGCGGCACCCGTATCCGCCGCCAAACCCAAAGGGGCGCGGGCAACACGGTCGGCCAGTTGCAGCCGCAGCACCCGCTCCAATTCGAAGGCCGCGTAGTGCGAAATCTTGAACGACTGCAGGCGCAGCAGGTATGCGGCGGCGGCCGACAAAACCAATGCCGCGAGCAGCAGGCCGTAGTCCTCGCCGTCAAGCACACGCGCAAACAGCACGGCGGCGGCCGAAAGCGACAGCACAGACAACAGCGCGGCGGCGGCGGAACAAACCATGGCGCGGGCAATCCTGCCCTTTACGGGGCGGACAAGCCGCCAGTGGACGGGGGTGCTTTTCTTCATCAGAATTTCCTTAACGGTTGAAACCCCGCCCTTGAGGGCGGTAGTGTAGGATGATTTATTTGGAAGAAAGCCTTACCCTTTATGATAAGGCAACACATAATTTTGCCCTCATGTGCAGTCTTGCGTATTCAAACAATCCCCGTTCTGATACCGCCACAATTCGGCATAACGGCCGTTTTGCGCCAAAAGCCGTTCGTGCCTGCCCTGTTCGACGATGCGGCCGTGTTCCATGACGACAATATTGTCGGCGCGGGAGACGGTGGACAGGCGGTGGGCGATAACGATAACGGTTTTGTCGCAGATAAGCGCGTCTATGGCGCGCTGTACGGCAACCTCGCTTTGCGCGTCCAGTGCGGCGGTAGGTTCGTCCAATATGACGATGGGGGCGTTTTTCAGTAAGGCGCGGGCAATACTGATGCGCTGCTTTTCGCCGCCGGAAAGCATCCCGCCTATATCGCCGACACGGGTTTGATAGCCTTGCGGCAGACGGCTGATAAAGTCGTGGCAGCAGGCGGTGCGGGCGGCCTGTTCGACTTCGCCGTCAGTCGCGCCGGCCTTGCCCATACGGATATTTTCGGCAACGGTGTCGTCAAACAGATACACATCCTGAAAGACAACGGAGACGAGTTTCATCAATTCGGCTTCGGGCAGGTTTCTGATATCTGTGCCGCCGATGGTGATGCGGCCGTTTTGCGGGTCGGCATAGCGCATAAGCAGGCGGGCGAGCGTGGTTTTACCGCAGCCGGACGAACCGACCAACGCGGTCATGGCGTTGGCGGGAATGGTCAGGCTGATTTGGCTGAGCGCGTTTTCAGGCCGTCCTTCGTAGGCAAAGTCCACATTATCGAAGCGGATGGCATACTCGGCCGGGACGGGCTGGGGATTGGCCACAGGCAGCGGCTGCACGGCTTCAAATTCACGGAGTTTGCGGTAGCCCTGTATCACGGTTTCATAAACAGAGGCATAAGCGATAAGGTAGCCCAGCGGCTCTGCAAAACGCACCACGCCGGCGGCAAGCGCGGCCACCAGTGCCAAATCCGTGCGCCCGGCGGCAAGCTGCCACAGGCCGAAGGCGATGACGGCAATCATGGCCGCCTCTACCGCCGATCCGATAAGCAGCGTGGGACGGCCTTCGCGTGCGGCGGTTTTTTCCTGTACGCGCTGCACGGCGGTCGCGGCCTGAGCAAGCCGTCCGGCACGTTCGCCGGTACACAGGGCGGAACGGAATACGGGCAGCCCCTGCATATATTCAAGCAGTTCGCCGCCCAAATGCGCCTGTACGGCGGCGGTTTCAAGTTTGTTTTCGGCCAATAGCGGGCGCGCACGCGACAACCGCCAAAAAATAAAGGTATACAGGGCGGCCAAAATCGCGCCGAAACGCCAGTCGTAAAATGCGGCAGACAGGGCGAAGGCCGCAGGGGTAAGCACGGCGGGAATGAGCATGGTGCTGACGATGAGTGTGTAATTCACTGCATCGTCTACGGTGGCGGCCAGCAGCACGCCGGTTTCGCCGGAACGGCTGCGGTACAGGGTTTGCAGGGGGATGCGCCTCAGTTGCAGGCCGAGCCGCCGCCTCAGGCTGTCGCCCGCACCCGCCGCGTGGCCGTTGTATTCGAAATCGTAGCAATACCAACGGGTAACGGTGGTAAGCGCGAACAACAGGGTAATGGCGGCCAGCCATGTGTTTGCGGCAGACGAGTCGTTGTCCAGCACGGCGCGGAACAAGGGGACGAACAGGGTAAAGGCAATGCCCTGCAAAACGGCGGTGGCGCAAATCAGCAGCAGGCAGCGTTTGAGTACGGGCGCGTGTTCCCCCGCTGCGGCAATGACGGTGCGGTAGGTTTGCATGGGGCTGTCTGGGAGGATGGCGGACATGGCTGTTCTCCTGATTTCGGTATGGTTTTCAGACTAATTCTCAACCAAATAGTCAATATATTCGGTTTAAGCCTTTAAAATCCAATAAAATTATCCTGAAAGCATTAATGTTGCCATAATGTACGATATGGCGGCAAGGATTTTTTTGGATTGCCGTATCGGGTTTCAGGCAGCCCTTGCGGTATATTATTGTCCGTAAGCTGTCTCACTATACCGCCATAACGGTAAAACGGTACAACGGCAATAAGGGCTTTCTTGGCGGTCCTACGCGTTTTACCCGGCATTTGGCAATCGGGACGTTCTTGTTGTTTTGAAGGGTATGCCGTTTGTCTGGTCGCGGCTAATCATCACAGGCGTTTATTCCGCAATGTACGGAAAATGCGTAGGACAATAAGACAAGTGGGAAAAGCGGTAAGTAAAATACGGAGGCAAAAGACGACAGTATTACCATCAACACCAATATTCTGACGCGGTTGCTGCCGAAACTGCCGCCGTATTCCATGCGTTTGATAAAGGCCACTGCAAATAAGGCCGGAAAAACAGCATGAAATTTGACAATAAAGATATGCCTTATCCCGTTTTTGGCCAGCCACAGCACAAATATGACGTGCAAGGCTGCCAATACGGCGGATGCGGCGATAAATCGGGTTTTATCCATATTTTATCCATATTTTTTAATGGGGCGCAGGCCGCCCGCCTGCGACAGGGTGCGGCCCAAGAGGCCGCCGTTGCCGCAGCCGGCTTTCAAGATTGTGTTGCCGGCGCAGTTTGGCGGCAGTTTGAAAACGGCAGGCCGTCCGAAAAACATTCAGGCTGCCTTCGGGTTTTCCTTTTTCCCGCAGGCAGCCTGAAAATCAGCCCTTCCTAAACATATTCAGCATCCGCCGCGTTACAAAGAAGCCGCCGAAGATGTTGACGCT
The DNA here is from genome assembly GCA_963550425.1 of uncultured Neisseria sp. GTDB lineage: Bacteria > Pseudomonadota > Gammaproteobacteria > Burkholderiales > Neisseriaceae > Neisseria. The sequence continues at coordinate 77 of CAUVCE010000102.1, read as the reverse complement.
GGCAATCAGGATGGCGATGAAGGCAAGCAGGGACACGAAACCGTTGCCTTGGCTGATTTGCAGCAGCGCGCCGACGA
>CAUVCE010000101.1:0-6328 GCA_963550425.1 uncultured Neisseria sp. | reverse complement strand
GTCAGCGAACTGTTCCACCAAAACCTCGGCACACCGCTGACCGACGACGTAGACCAACTGACCGGCTTTGCCCGCCAAGCCCTGCGCGACATATACCGCACGGCAGATGTCGGCCTGAGCGGCGTCAATTTCGCCGTTGCCGAAACGGGAACACTGTGTCTGGTCGAAAACGAGGGCAACGGCCGCCTGAGTACCACCGTGCCGCCCGTACATATCGCGATTACCGGCATTGAGAAAGTCGTGGCGAAATTGTCCGACATCCCGCCGCTTTACAGCCTGCTGCCGCGTTCGGCCATCGGTCAGAACATTACAACCTATTTCAACATGATTACCGGCCCGCGCCGCAGCGGCGAACTGGACGGCCCGCAGGAAATGCATTTGGTATTATTGGACAACGGCCGAAGCCAGGCCTATGCCGAAGAACAGATGCGCCGCACCCTGCAATGCATACGCTGCGGCGCATGTATGAACCACTGCCCGGTTTACACACGCATCGGCGGCGCAGCCTACGGCACGACGTATCCCGGCCCCATCGGCGAAATCGTCTCGCCGCACCTGCTGGGTTTGGATGCCACCCGCGACCTGCCGACCGCCTGCACCATGTGCGGCGCATGCGACGAAGTTTGTCCGGTGAAAATACCGATTACCGCGCAAATGCGCCGCCTGCGCGAAGAAGCCCAGCGTTCGCCGGACGAAAAAGTGCCGCACCCGATACGCGGGCAAGGCGCGTCGCACACTTTAGGCGAAACGCTGGCCTGGCGTACCTACAACGGCATTTTCAGCGGTAAAAAGGCCTATCGCGCCTTCGGTTGGGCGGCCACCACGTTCCGCGCGCTCACGCCGGGGAAACAGTTGGGCTGGACAGATCACCGCAAACCGATGAAACCCGCCGCGAAAACGCTGCATGAGTTAATGGCGGAACGGAAAAGGCAGCAGGAAAAAGCTGAGGTTTGAGGATTGTTCGTACGGCAGGCTGCCTGTATATTCGGGAAGCCTGTCGGATTATTGTCGGTATTGCGGCTTTCCTCTTGTATTTAATAGGCTGCACGGTTTTTTGCGCTTTCAACGCTTTGGATTTTACCCCATAAGGTGTTAGGCAGCCGGTCGTGCCTGCCGAATCCGGCCGGAGGCTGTTTTAGACGAACCGGAATCTGTTTGAAATATTTATTGGAGTTGCTGAAAACCGATGCGTCAATTTGCCGGCAACTCCATTATGATGGATGGACGAGGAAGATGGTGCGGATTTGCCCCTGTCTTTTGTCGATTCGCAAAATGTGGTCAGACGGCCCGACTTTGAAGGTTAAAGGGCGGTTTGGCCATATTGGCAAGTAGCGGCCTGCCCTCCGGCAGGCAAAACCTTAACACAACAAATTGTCCGCAAAGGATTAACATATGGCTTTATTTCTCAGCATCGCACCCATCATCCTGCTGATTTGGCTGATGGTCAAAAAGAACAGCATGCCGTCTTATTACGCGCTGCCCCTGGTGGCCGCGCTGATTTATCTGCTGCAGATTACTTATTTCGACAGCAAATTTATGCTGCTCAATGCCAATATCGTGGCGGGGCTGGTTTCTACCCTGACGCCGATTACGGTGATTTTCGGCGCGATTTTGTTCAACCGTATGATGGAAACCACCGGCTGCATCGACGTCATCCGGAAATGGCTGGGTAATATCAACCCCAATCCGATTGCCCAATTGATGATTATCGGCTGGGCATTTGCCTTTATGATTGAAGGCGCATCGGGTTTTGGCACGCCCGCCGCGATTGCCGCGCCGATTTTGATGGGTTTGGGCTTCAACCCGCTGCGTGTGGCGGTGTTTACGCTGATTATGAATTCCGTACCGGTGTCCTTCGGCGCGGTCGGCACACCGACATGGTTCGGTTTCGGGCCATTGAAGCTGAGTGATGCCGATATGCTGGCCGTGGGCTGGCAGACGGGGCTGATTCATTTTGTCGCCGGTTTGATTATTCCCGTCATCGGCCTGCGCTTTATTTCCACTTGGGCCGAAATCCGCAAAAATATTGTGTTTGTCTTGTTGAGTGTGTTGGTATGTACCATCCCTTATTTGCTCTTGGCCACGGTAAATTATGAATTCCCGTCGTTGGTGGGCGGCGCGGTCGGTATGTTGTTGTCGGTGTTCCTTGCCAACAAGGGCATCGGTTTGAGTAAGGATTACCCGAAAGACGAAAATGCACAGAAGCTGTCTGTCGGCCAAGTGGCCAAGGCTCTGGCGCCGCTGGGCATCTTAATCGGTATTTTGGTCGTTACCCGCATCAAACAGCTCGGCATTAAGGCAATGTTGAACGATACCACACCGCTGTTTTCGCTGGATCTGGGTGTCTTCAATTTCGATGTTACCCGCGCTTTGATTTTGGAATTTAAGGATATTTTCGGCGAACAGGTGGCCGAATCTTATAAGATGCTGTATGTGCCCGCGCTGATTCCGTTTGTGGTAACGGTGTTGATCGCCTTGTTTATTTTCAAACCAAATGCCACGGCCGCCCGCGCGATGTTCGGTACGGCCGCCGCCCAGGTGAAAAAACCTTTCTTCGCGCTGTTGGGCGCGTTGGTTATGGTAAAGCTGATGCTGGTGGGCGGCGATGGTTCGATGGTGAAGACCATCGGCAACGAGTTTGCCCGCCTGGCCGGTCAAAATTGGGTCTATTTCTCGTCTTACCTGGGCGCAATCGGCGCGTTCTTCTCCGGCTCAAATACGGTGTCCAATCTGACCTTCGGCGCGATTCAGCAGCAGATTGCGGTTGATACGGGTTTGTCGGTTACGCTGATTCTGGCCTTGCAGTCGGTCGGCGGCGCAATGGGCAATATGGTCTGCATTAATAATATCATCGCCGTCTGCTCGGTGTTGGATGTTAAAAATCAGGAAGGCGCAATTATCAAACAAACCTGTATCCCTATGTTTATTTATGGTATTATTGCCGCATTGATGGCGGTGTTGGCGATTCCGCTGCTGGGATAACGGAAGTTTTAAAGCCGTCTGAAGGTTTTCAGGCGGCTTTTTTATTTAACCCCATCCTTCAATTCCGCCCCGATTTCCCGCAAACGCCGCAATACTTCCGTCCATGCCTGCTCTAAATATTGACACGCCCCGCCTTCCGCCTTGATGCCGAACTCGATATGCGGTTTGACCGCCGTTCCGTCCGCATTTTGCCAGCCGACGCTGGGCAGGCTGTAAGAGCGCACGCCCGGGTAGGTGCGTTCGACGTATTCCATAATCGGGGCGACGCGCGATTCGGGCTGACCGAACACATACACGCTGCGGCTGCCGCGTTCGGTTTGGTTGAAGCGGTCGGCGTAATAAGTATTCAAAACCCATTCCGCCATCGGGTGCGCCATCACGGGAAAGCCGGGGAAGAAATAATGTTCGCGGATGGAAAAACCGGCGATGTTGTTGAACGGGTTGGGTACAAGTTCCGCACCTGCGGGAAAATCCGCCATTTTCAGGCGTTGGGCGTGTTCGGGGGCGTCAAGCGGTTCGCTGCGCTTAAGGGTAACGGCTTCGATGAACTTGGCGGCTTCGGGATGGCGGACGACGGGCAAATCCAAAGCGGCGGCGGCCGCTTGGCGGGTATGGTCGTCGGGCGTGGAACCGATGCCGCCGGTAACGAAGGTCGGCAGGCCGTCTGAAAAGCTGCGGCGCAGTTGTTTGACCAACAATTCAGGTTCGTCGGGCAGGTATTGCACCTGATTGAGCTTCAGCCCGCGCGATTCCAGCAGGGATTTGAAAAAGGCGAAATGCTTGTCTTGGCGGCTGCCGTGCAGGATTTCGTCGCCGATGATAATCAGATTAAAAGAGGCCATAAACATAAAGGGAATGATTTTGGAATTTTGCCAAAGGGGGCAAATCGGGCATAATTCCGTTTTTCTTGGGGAAGCGGCCTGTTTCAACACAGACATACAAAATAAAGAGTTGTCTTCGGGATGGGTGGCCACTTAAAAACAAACTCTGATTCTACCGCCCTGCGGGGTGGGGTTTCAACCATTAAGGAATTTTTGATGAAGCCCGAACGGATTGTGGATTTTATTAAAATACAACATAAAAGACAGGAAGACTTGGCCAAACGCAAAAACGAAGTCGAGCAAGAAACGGCCGAATTGGAAGGGCAGGCCGGCAAAGAGGCGATAATCCGTCAAAACAGGCAGGACATAGAAGAATACGAACACGAAATTGCCGCCATAGGGCGGTTACTGGACGAGGCCGATGACAAAGACCGCCTGTCGCGCAAACTGCTTGAGGCCGAAAAAAAGAAAAAATTATTGGAATCGCAGCAGGAAGAAGCCGATGAAAAAGAGCGCGGACGGCAGATTTACCACCTGAACAAAATCATCAAAGACATCGGCAGGCTGTACATCGGCCGCTTCATCTCCCATATCTACATAGACGGCAACAACCTGTGCTACCGGCATGTCGCGGCGGGGCGTACCGATAAAGGCGGGCAACACTATGTCGGATTGAAACAGGTTTTGGCCGTAGTCAAAGCACTGGTCAGGATGGATTTGCCCGATTTGAAAATCACCGTATATTTTGACGGCTCAATAACCAAATCCTGCAACGATTACGGCGCGGATGGCAAAGAGGCCGAAACATTGGCGCAAATTCAAGAATTGGCGGTGGAAAATGCGGGCAGGCTGAATGTCTATGTACCGGCCAACCGTTTTGAAAAAGCCGACCGTTCCCTGCTGGAAGCCGCATCATTAAACGACCGCGCCTACATCATCAGCAACGACAAATTTGCCGATGGCATACAATATCGCGTTGTCCGCCTGAACAGGCTGATAAAATTCAATACCGAAACCCTGAGGGGCAAAAAAAAATACCGTGTGCATGTCGATGATTTAAATATCAGCGAATTCTTCCTTTCGACTTCTGATGATTTGATAAGGGAACCTGCAGACTCATCTGTCCCAGCCACGCAGGGCAATCCGCGAACCGAACGGCAAGTACCCCAGCCCACACAAATACCGCCCCAAACGCCTGTATCCGGCCAAAAAACACGGGTCTTGGCCGAACAACAAAACAGCCTGCCGACAGGTCGCAAGGCAACTTCGGCAGCGGGACGGCTTATGGCAACCGTATTCGGATTGGCGGTTTTGGGGGGTGCGGCTTGGTTTGGTTTCGACATGTGGCAGAACCAAAGGCAAAGCGAGGCTGCCATACCCGCCGATGCCCTGCCTGAAAAAAAACCGGCCAAACACGATAAAGGCGACACCGACACACCCGATTTGCCGGCAAGGCAAAATAAAGAGCCTGATGCGGAGGAACTCTATCGGCAGGCGCAGCAGGCAACTCCCGAAGAAGCGCCGGCACTGTACCGCAAGGCTGCCGAAAAAGGCCACCCCAAAGCCCAATGGGAAACAGGCCGTTTCTACCAGGACAAAGAAGACTACACCAACGCCCGCCGCTGGTACGAACTGGCTGCGGAGCAGGACGAACCTTGGGCATACGGCCGTTTGGGGGATTTATATAAAAACGGTTTGGGTGTGAAAAAAAGTATCCCGAAGGCCAAGGAAATGTATGAGACAGCCATGCGTTTGGAATTGGAGCAGCACAGCCCCAAACTGTTCGGCACTTATAGGCTGGCAAAACTTTATGAGGAAGAATTAAAAGACTATGTTCAGGCGCGCCATTATTACAGGATTTTGGAAAAAAACGGTAAAAATGTGAAGGAGAAACTCGCAAGGCTAGACCGTTTGGAAGCTGCCGAAAAACAGGAAACGGCACCGGATGCCGAGGCTGTATACGAACAGGCCGAAGAATTGATAAAAAATCAAAAAACAGACGAGGCCGTCGCCTTGTTCAAACAGGCCGCAAAAGAAGGCAGCGGCCGGGCAGCCTTCCGTTTGGGCGGCATCTACCGAAATATGGAGGATGCCAAAAATGCCGAATACTGGTATAGGCAGGCAATCGGTATGGGTTATAAAGAAGCCGAGGCCAAAGCGGAAATCGCCAAACTGAAGGCCAAAGGCGGAAGTAAGAAAAAAAACATGCCCGATCAAGACATGGAACATTTGTTTTAAAATCCTGCAGCAGTTTTTTCAAGTCTTTTGGGGTTGAAACCCCGCCCTCCTGTGCGGCAGGATTTGGGTTTATTTGGGAGGGGTATAACCCCTTTCAGTAGGGCTGTGCCTTATGTGCAGCCCTGTGTGTTGAAACATGAAAAAATATGGAAAGAAAACCATGAGTAATGCAACTATCCTGCAATCCCTCCCCATCGGCCAGAAAGTCGGCATCGCCTTTTCAGGCGGCCTTGATACCTCTGCCGCGCTGTTGTGGATGAAACTCAAAGGCGCGCTGCCTTATGCCT
>CAUVCE010000100.1:0-6401 GCA_963550425.1 uncultured Neisseria sp. | reverse complement strand
TTAATGATTGAAACCACGCCCTTCAGGGCGGTAGGATTCGGGCTTATTTGGGAGGGGCGTTACCCCTTCCGGCAGGGCGACACACAGGGCTGTGCCTTATGTGCAGCCCTGTGTCTTGAAACATTAAAATAACCATCAACATGTAAAGATTTTTCAAATTGTCTACCATCTTATATTAAAATGCACCTTCCCGACTTCGGCGTTTCAACACCATTACAATTCGATATGGCTGCCGTGTCGCACCGAAAAACCGAAACACCCCGCGCAAAGCGGGGTTTCAAATAAAAAGGAAGATTGATGACAGATTTTTTTACCGAATTTGCCGACCGGCTGATCAAACTGATTAACGATATCAACGGCTTTTTAGGCACAGGCCTGATTTTCCTGCTGTTGGGTGTCGGCTTGTTCTTTACCGTGGCCACAGGCTTCGTACAATTTCGGCTGTTTGCGCGCAGCATCAAAGAAATGCTGGTCGGCCGCAAAGAGGGGGGCGACCCTCACGGCATTACCCCGTTTCAGGCCTTCGTAACAGGTTTGGCCAGCCGCGTGGGCGCGGGCAACATAGCCGGTGTGGCAGTGGCCATTGCCAGCGGCGGCCCGGGGGCGGTGTTTTGGATGTGGATAACGGCCTTAATCGGCATGAGTTCGGCCTTTGCAGAATCTTCGTTGGCACAGTTGTTCAAAGTTCGCGACCACAAAAACGGGCAGTTTCGCGGCGGCCCCGCCTATTACATCCGTCAGGGTTTGGGGCAAAACTGGTTGGCGGTCTTCTTTTCCGTCAGCCTGATTTTCTGTTTCGGCCTGGCATACAACGCGCTGCAGGCCAACATCATGATTTCGGCCACCGAGGCTTGGAATTGGGACAAACAAAGCGTCGGGACGGTTTTGGTGATTTTGACCGCGCCGATTATCTTCGGTGGCATCCGCCGCGTATCGCGCATAGCCGAGGGCCTGGTACCGGTAATGGCAACGGTCTACCTGTTGATGGCGCTCTTTATCATGCTGACCAATATCGGCGAAGTACCTCGCGTGTTCGGCCTGATTTTCGATAACGCCTTCAATGCCGCTGCCGCAGGCGGCGGGCTTTTGGGCGGATTGATTTCGGCCGCCATGGAAAACGGCGTCAAACGCGGCCTGTATTCCAACGAAGCCGGTCAAGGTTCCGCACCCAATGCGGCGGCGGCGGCCGATGTGAAACACCCCGTATCGCAAGGCATGATTCAGATGTTGGGCGTGTTTGTCGATACCATCATCGTTTGTTCCTGTACCGCCTTTATCGTATTGTTATCGGACGTGCCTTCGGGCGGCAGCTTGAGCGGGGCGCAACTGACGCAGGCGGCAATCGTCAGCCATGTCGGCGCGTGGGGTGCGGATTTTCTGATTGTGGTGCTGTTTATGTTTGTTTTCTCCACCATCATAGGCAACTATGCCTACGCCGAATCCAACGTGCAATTCATCAACAACCACTGGCTGACACTTGCCTTGTTCCGTACCGCCGTGTTGGGTATGGTATATTTCGGTTCGGTAAGCGATGCGCCTTTGGTTTGGGCGATAGCCGATTTGGCCATGACCGCCATGGCGCTTATCAACCTGGCCGCCATTTTACTGCTCGCCCCATTGGTGTTCCTGCTGCTGAAAGATTATTCGGCCAAACTCAAAATGGGCAAAGACCCCGAATTCAAATTATCGGAACACCCCAGCCTGAAACGTAAAATAAAATCGGACATTTGGTAACCTCTGCAACCAAAAGGCCGCTCAAACATGGTTTGAACGGCCTTTTTCACGGGGATGTGCCTTATGTGCGGCCTTGTGTGTTGAAAAATTGGCCATTTTCAAAATGCACCAGACGGCCCTCATCCACCGTTACACGGATTTCGCCACCCTGAAATTCTGGCGGAAGGCTGATTTCCAGCCTGCCGAAGCGCGGATGCAGGATGTCGGCGCGGGTATGGGCGGGCAGGCGGTTAACGGACGCAATGGGACAAATATCGCCATCGGGGCTGATGTGCAGGGCATCGGGGGGAAGGTAGAGGTTTTCAAAAACATTGCGGCAGCCTATCAGGCGGGCGGCCGCCGCGCTGACGGGGCGGGCAGCCAACCGTATAGGGGTATCCTGCTGAATTAAGCGGCCGTTTTCCATCAGGGCTATTTGACCGGCCATGAAGAATGCCTCTTCGGGGTCGTGGGTAACGATGACGGCGGGAATGTTCAAACGGACGACTTGCCGCAGGGCAAGTTCGCGCAGGTTTTGCCTAAGGCCGGTATCCAGGCTGGAAAAGGGTTCGTCCAACAATAATAGTTTGGGTTCGGATGCCAGGGCGCGCGCCAAGGCGACCCGTTGTTGTTCGCCGCCCGAAAGTGTGGCCGGCCGGCGCAGGCTTTCGCCTGCCAATCCGACCTGTTCCAGCATTTCTTCCGCCTTGGCTCTCGCCAGTTTGGCGGGAACGCCGCGCATTTTCAGGGAAAAGGCGGTATTTTGCCAAACGTTCAGGTGCGGCAGTAAGGCGTAGTCTTGGAACATCAGGGCAATGCGGCGTTTTTCGGCAGGACGGCGGGTAATGTCCTCACCGTCCAGCCAAACCCGCCCGCCATCCGGCGCAAGCAGGCCGGCGGCAATGTTGAGCAGGGTGGACTTGCCGCAGCCCGACCGCCCCAAAACGGCCAACAGGCATCCTTTGTCCACGGTCAGGCTGATTTGGTCGGCAACGGTTTTTTGCCGGAAGGTTTTGCTGATGCGGTCTAGTTGGAACATGATCTGAACGGCAGCCGTCTGCCGCCCTGTTTTTTTGTTAATCCACTATGTTTTTCGGTCTCGGCGGAGCGCGGCCTGCCCGATTGTTATTTTGCGGGCTTTTCGGGGCGTACCCAGCCCTCTATGACGCTTTGGCGGGCGCGGGCGATGCTCAGCCGGCCCGGCGGGCAGTCGCGGGTAATGGCGCTGCCCGCAGCGGTGGTGGCGCGGTCGCCTATGCTGACCGGCGCAACAAGTACGTTGTTCGAACCGATGCGTACTTCGTTGCCGATAACGGTGCGGTATTTGTTTACGCCGTCATAATTGGCGGTGATGGTGCCCGCACCGATGTTGGTTTTGCTGCCGATGTCGGTATCGCCCAGATAGGTCAGGTGGTTGGCTTTGCTGCCTTGCCCGATATTGCTGTTTTTTACTTCGACAAAATTGCCGATATGCACGTCGTCGGCCAGTTTGGCCTTCGGCCGCAAACGGGCATAGGGGCCGATTTGGGCGTTGCGGCCGATTTCGCAATCCTCAAGATGGGAAAAGGGGGCAATGACGGCATTATCGGCAATTTTGGCGTTTTTGATGAAGCAATGCGCACCAATTTGCACGTTGTCGCCCAGTTCGATTTCGCCTTCCATAACCACGCCGACATCTATTGCGACATCTGTTCCGTGCTTCAGGCGGCCGCGCAGGTCGAAGCGGGCGGGATCGCGCAGGGTCAGTCCGGCCGCCAGCAGGGTTTGCGCCTGTTGTTGTTGGAAGATGCGTTCGAGTTCGGCCAGTTGGATTTTGTTGTTTACCCCCGCCGCCAGATATGACGCTGACACCTGCACGGGACAGACGTTTATGCCGTCGGCCACGGCCATGCCGACCAAGTCGGTCAGGTAGTATTCGCCTTGGGCATTGCCGTTGCCCAAGCGGTTCAGCCAGCCGGCCAGTTTGTCATTGGGCAGTACCAATATGCCGGTATTGGTTTCGCGTATGGCTTTTTGTGCGGCATCGGCATCTTTTTCTTCGACAATGGCGGTTACGCGGCCGTTTTCGCGCACGATGCGGCCGTAGCCGGCCGGGTTTTCGGGCAGGTCGGTCAATAGGCCGACTTGGCTGCCGGCCGCTTCGAGCAGTTTGTCCAATGTGGCTTTGTCGATGAGCGGCACATCGCCGTAAAGGACGAGGGTGCGGCCTTGGGCGGGCAGATGGGGGAGGGCGGTTTTGACGGCGTGGCCGGTACCGAGTTGTTCGGTTTGCTCCACCCAGTTCACATTGCGCCTGACGCGTTCCAAGACTTGCCCGCCGCCGTGGCCGATGACAACGGTAATGCTGTCGGGACGCAGGCTTCGGGCTGTGTCGATAACGCGCTCCAACATGGTCCGGCCGCCGATTTCGTGCAGCACTTTGGGCAGTTTGGAATACATGCGCGTGCCTTTGCCGGCTGCGAGGATGACGATATGCAGTGTTTGGGTCATGGCGTTTTCCTTGGTGTTTCGGTGCCTGGTTTTGGTGTTTCAATACACGGGAAGGGTAACGCCCCCTCCCAATCTAATCCCGATTCTACCGCCCCGAAGGGCGGTGTCTCAACCGTTAGGGGAATCTTGATAAATTTCAGGCCTCGGTAACGAATTCTCGCGGGAAGGTTTTTTCGCAGTAATGGCATTTGAGTTTGGTCTGCCCGTTTTGGCTGCGGATGTAGAAGCGGCTTTTCACCGGCTCGCCGTGGCTGGCGCAGTTGGCATTGGGGCAGCGGAACACTTCGGCGATTTCGTCGGGCAGGGTCAGGTGGCGTTTGGCCACCACTTTGAAATCGGCGATGGTATTGACCGTGGCTTCGGGCGCGAACAACGCCAGCCGGTTGGCGGCCTCATCGTCGAACGCCACGCCGGAAATTTTGATGATGTCTTTGCTGCCCTGGGTTTTGCTGGGCAGGTTGAAGCCGACGGTTACGGCACTGCCGTAATGCAGCAGTTTGAACTGGCGCAGGATGGTCAATCCCAGCCCGGCAGGGATGTGGTCGATGACGGTGCCGTTTTCGATGGCTTCGACGCTGAGTTTTTTATTTTCCATGTTTTTTCCTTACACTTCTTCGTTCAACACCAGCGACAAAATCGCCATGCGGGCGTAAACGCCGTTGGTCGCCTGCTCGAAATAGTAGGCGTGCGGCGTGGCATCGACGTCGGGGTGGATTTCGTCAACGCGCGGCAGGGGGTGCAGCACGCGCAGGTTGGGGCGGGCGTTGGCGAGCATGGCGGCGTTGAGGTTGAATTTGCCTTGGATTTTGGCGAACTCTTGTTCGTCGAAGCGTTCGCGCTGGACGCGGGTCATGTACAGGATGTCCGCCCATTCGATAGCGGCTTCGAGGTCGGGCAGGATTTGGTAACGGCAGCCTGCGGCTTCGAGTTCTTCGGTGATGTATTCGGGCATGGCGAGGCTGGGCGGGGAGACGAAGGCGAATTCGCAGTCCCAGCGTTTGAGGGCTTGGCAGAGGGAGTGGACGGTGCGGCCGTATTTGAGGTCGCCCGCCATGGCGATTTTGAGCTTGTTCAGACGGCCTTGGGTTTCGTAAATGGTAACGAGGTCGAGCAGGGTTTGGCTGGGGTGTTGGTTGGTGCCGTCGCCGGCGTTGATGACGGGGACTTTGGAAAACTCGGCGGACACGCGCGCCGCGCCGTCTTTGGGGTGGCGTTGGATGATGGCGTCGGTGTAGCCGGAGATGATGCGGGCGGTGTCGGCGAGGGTTTCGCCTTTTTTCGCGCTGGTGTTCGCGCCGTCGGCAAAGCCGATGACTTTGCCGCCCAAGCGTTGTACGGCGGTTTCAAACGACAGGCGCGTGCGGGTGGAGGGTTCGAAAAAGCATGAGCCGATGAGTTTGCCTTCGAGCAGGTCGTCGCGCGGGTGCTCTTTCAGCTTCAAGGCCGTCTGAAGCAGCAGTTCGAGCTGTTCGGTGGTCAGGTCGGAAATGGAAATTATGTGTTGTCGGTAAAGCGGGTTGGGCATTCGGTTTCCTTTCTTCATTCGGCAAAAACCCCGCGAAGGCGGGGTTTTGCGAAACAACGGCAAACAATGACGGATGCGCCGCGGCATGCGGCCCGGAAAGGGCGGGTGGAAAATGCGGGGCGGGCCATGTGTTGCCTCTAATCGGTAGGACGAGGCGATTATCGCATATTTGCCTTTTCGGGGTTGGGATTTTCAGGCTGGGGCCGTCTGAAAATGTGTAAAATGCCGTTTTCCCAGACTGCCCCTGCCCGCAAAATGAAATTCAAAACCCCGCCCGTCAATGCCAAACTGATTGCCATGCTGCCGTCGCTGGTGAGTACCGGCATCATCGCCTATCTGGTTTACCGCTTCCGCTTGGAATCGGTTACGATTCCGCTGGTGCTGGGTGTGATTGCAGGCGGCCTGGTCGATTTGGACAACGTATTGTCAGGCCGTCTGAAAAATACGGCGGTGTCGCTGGCGGCTTTTGCCGTGTCCTCGCTGGCGGTGCAGGCCGCGCTGGGGCGGCCTGGGGTGTTTCTGGCGGTGATGGCCCTGCTGGCCTTCGTTTTCACCATGATCGGTGCGGTCGGCCTGCGCTACCGCACCATCTCCTTCGGCACGCTGGCGGTGGCGGTGTACACCACGCTGACCTACAACCCCGCCCATCCGGCCGCCTGGTACGTCAATCCGC
>CAUVCE010000099.1:0-6412 GCA_963550425.1 uncultured Neisseria sp. | reverse complement strand
AACCAGCCGATGCCGAATGCGGCAACGATGTAGAGGAACATGGCGCGGTAGAGCGCGTGCGGGGTTTTGGGGAAGGGGATGGGGAGGGTTATCACAATCAATTTTCCAAGAATATGCAGGCCGTCTGAAAACGCTTCAAACCACCAGTCAAACACATTTCGTTTTATAACAATGTTTCAACATACGGGGCAACATATAAGGAAGGCACAGCCCTATGTATTTCCCTGCCAGGAGGGTTAATCCCCCCAAAAAAACAAACCCCGATTCTAGCGCCCTAGAAGGGCGTGATTTCAACCATTAGGGATTAGATTCAAATCATGTTGATTAATATTTATAGTGTTTCAACCCACACATAACGGCGCTGAAACTTGCCGCCTTTAAATACGAAGCACATACCGAAAGAGCCGGCATCGTTATTTACCGAATCAAACAGATAAAGCGCCTTGTCGGTGCGGCGGTAATAGGCTTCCCAGTTATCATACGCATTGCTGCCGCGTGCGGTGGCGGCAAAATCGGGCAAGAACAGCCCCTGCAGTTCGCCGGCAGGAACCGCCCGACCGTTCAGCGTGATATGTCCTATTTCGAATACGCTTTTCGGAATAGAGCCGTCCGTGCCGTAAAACGGCTTACCCCGATATAGGCGCGCTGTGCCGTTGTCTTTGGCTATGCCCGAAAAGTCGCCGCGTCTGGGGCGGATGCGGCGGACGGCGATGCGTACCGTTTGTCCGCCGCCGGACAAGGTCATTGTGTCGTCGCGGCCGGGTTGTTCATTCAGGCGGACGAAGTTTTTGTCGGAGGCGGGAAATATCAGGCGGCTGCGGTGGATAAAGCCGTAACCGCCGGGCGCCGCCTGTTGCAACAGCGCGGTACAGAAATCCGGACTGTCTCCTCCGGCTTCGCCCGCGCAATTCAACGGTGTGCCGTTGGGGATTTTCGCCAATATTTTGGAACGCAAATCGGGTTTTTCGCGCAAATTGACATACCCGTCCGCATCACGGACCAAGGCAAAGCCGTCCGGCGGCGCGGCATGGGTTGGGACGGAACATAATAATAGGACTATGGCTGCATAGCGCATTTTCTGCAAACTCCTTTCGGCTTTAAGACAATCACCTTTCCCCTCTATTTCGACAATCCCCGCCTCAACGCTTCTTCGTCATCCGCAATCTTGCACAAGAACGCGGCAATTTCGCGGCAGCCGTTTTCAGACGGTTTTTTTCAGTTTGCCATACCGTTTCCAAAAGCATAAGGCAAGTTGAGAAACGCCTGCTTTCGGGAGAGAAGCACAAAAGCTTGCGCGCCCGCCATACTCAACACTTCGCAGGAGGGCATCTGCAAAAGACCATACACCATCACACCATCAACCGATAAACCTCGCCGCATAATCACAACTTGCAGTAAGCGGGATACCGCGTGCTTGGGCATGCGCCACCAGCGCGTCCACCAACATCTTGGCAATGCCGCGTCCGCGGAAATTGGGCGAAACCTCCGTATGATCCACATCCCAACCGCCGTTCTGCTCGACATAACTGATATAACCCGCCTCCAAGCCATCGATATCGATTTGAAAACGGCGGCGTTCGGGGTAATAAACAACTTCAGGCATAACCATTCCTAAACAAAAAAAGCCAACAAGGCCGCATAAAAATCAAACAAACGGGAAAATATAACAACCAAAGCACAATGCCGCAGTTGGCACGGCAAAGCGGCGCAAAACCATTATTGATTTTAGCTATTTGATTATATACCGAATTCCGACATTTTGGATTACTATGGGATGCCGCATTATTCCGCCTTTCCTCGGGTAGGACAATCCCCGCCCGTGCGGGTCAGTGCTTGAAAGCCGTAAAATTATTGCTTCCGCCGCACAGAAGCCCCATCAGCCTGGGGGTTAATAAACAGTTTATCCCGCCCGATAACGATTTCCCGTAAAACGCCTATATCGGAAAGCTCTTTCAGATACTTGGAAGCCGTCTGCCGCTTCCAATCCGGCAATGCGCGTATAAGGCTGCCCGAACAAAAGCCTTCAATATCCTGTTTTGGGGCAGGCGGGTTGTTGTGGGGGCGGCAGGCTGCCTGTCCGTCATGTTTAAAATTCTCAGAAAATTAAAAAACGGCCGCCAAATCGAAAACACCAAGCCTGCCGGCGCGGAAAAGGAGACCAAACTGTTTAACGGGGGAGGCCGGTATCTTGAAGTTGCCCCACCGGCCACTTATTTTTTATCGGGTATCTTCAAACCCAACAGGCTGATTCTGGCTTTGTCGTCCAGCTCTTTGACTGTGATGGTGAAACCGTTCAAATCGATGCGATCCCCGGCTACGGCCATGTCGCCGAAGTGCCGCCGGAATAGGTCGCCCAAGCATAGCCCTTCTTCGTTTGCATCTATTTTCAGACCGTATACGGTGGCCAGCTCGCCAACTTTGGTTTCCGGCTTCAGGTTGAATGCGCCAAAGAAGTTCTGTGTGGCACTGTGCCCGGTTTGGGAGAAGAGTTTGGCAAAATCGTTGCCAAGCTGTTCGTCAAGGATGAACCAGGCAATATCCCCCGCCTGCATTTGTGTGGAGGGTAGGACGCTGATGCTTCTGTTTTGGCGTATGAGTGCGAAAATCTGGCCGTCTGAAAAGCGGTCGCGGGTCATGGCGGACGGGTGGCTGTTTTCGGCTTCCGAACCTTTTTCCACTTTGAACGACAGCAGGGAAACGGCCAGTTTGTCGGCCAGCCAAATTTCGCGTTGCGACAGCGGTTCGGGTTTGGGTGGGAGGATGACTTTCAACAGATAGGCAACTAAGGGGATGGTGGTGCCCTGTATCAATAAGGACAGTATGACCACGGCAAAGGCAACGTCAAACAGCATCATGGCGTTTGGCACGCCTTTCATCAGTGGTGTCATGGCCAAGGTTATCGGCACTGCGCCCCTAAGCCCGACCCAGCTGATATAGGCGACTTCGCGGGATTTGTAGCGGAAGAACTTCAATGATGTCCATACGGCTATGGGGCGCGCGATGAGAATCAGGAAGGCGGCAATAAGCAAGGCATAGATGCCGCTGTCCCACACCCGCCCGGGGCTGACGAAAAGCCCCAATACAAGGAACATTAACGCCTGCGCCAGCCAGGCCAAACCGTCCATGACGTTTAAGACGTGTTCGGTGGAACTGCTGTGCAGGTTGCCGATGAACACGCCGGCCAGATAAACGGCCAAAAAGCCGCTGCCGCCCATCAGGTTGGTGGCGGAGAAAACCAGCAGGCCGCCCGAAACAATCAATATGGCGTAAAGGCCCTCGACCAGCCTGATGCGTTCAAGGATTTTGGCCAGCAGTTTGCCGGCCAATGCGCCGAACGCCAGCCCCAGCCCCAATTGCGAGGCAAACATGGCGGCAACGCCTGCGGCATCCATTTTGTCTGGGGTCATTATCAGGCTGATCAAGACGGTAACCATCAAAATGGCCATGGGGTCGTTGCAGCCGCTTTCCAGTTCCAAAGTGGCAAGGATGCGCGAGTTGAGCCTGACGCCGCTGTTGCGCATTAAGGAAAATACGGCGGCGGCATCTGTCGAACCGACGATTGCCGCCATCAGCAGCCCCATTTTCCAATCCACTTCCAGAAAATAGGTAACAAACACACCCAGCAGCGCCACTGTGGCGATTACCCCCCAGCTGGCTAATACGGCGGCCGGTTTCCAGGCGATGCGGAAGGTCTCCAATTTGGTTCTCAGCCCGCCGTCCAGCAAAATGACGGCCAGGGCGAGCTGCCCGATTAATTCGGCCTGGGCGACATTGGTAAATTCAATTTGGCCTATACCTTCCCTGCCCGCAAGCATACCGACACCCAGAAACACCAGCAGCAGCGGCATACCGAAACGTGAGGAGATGCGGGAGGCCAATATGCTGACAAACAACAAGGTGGCGATAATCAAAAACAGGGTGTTTAGGGAATCCACGGCGCATTCTTTCCTTACTGGCTGTTGGCTGGGGCGGAAATTTGCCGGATTTTAACATATGGCCGTCATACCGTCTCTCAAAATAAGGGCTTTGACGGCGGTCAGGCCGCTTCCCAATAGTCGATATACAACTGCAATTCGGTTTGGTCGCGCCATTCGTTTGCAACGGGGCGGTAAACGGCGCGTATGCGGGCAGGCAGTTCTTCACCGCAACGCCAAAACATGGCTTCAAACCGGCGGCCGCCTTTTTCCAGCCAGGCCTTTTTATGCCTGCCATCCGCACCCAGACTCTTTTGGCGGATGACGGCAAATTCATCGGTAAAGCTCGGAGGCGGGAATCCCTGCCCCCATATCTGGCCGGACAGTTGCCGTGCCTGTTCCAAATTGATGTCGTCGGCGTTCAGGCTGCCGTCGGTCAAATAGGTTTGGGACAAATCCTCATCACCCAGCAAGTCTCTTGCCGCCTGTTCGAAAGCCGCCTGAAAAACCGCCAAATCCTTTTCGTGTATAGTCAGGCCTGCCGCCATCGAGTGGCCGCCAAACTGCACAATCAAGGAAGGATGCCGCTTGGATACCAAATCCAAAGTGTCGCGCAGATGGAGTTCGGATACCGAGCGGCCGGAACCGCGTATCTGCCCGGGTTCGGATGGGGCAAACACAATGACCGGACGGTAAAAACGTTCTTTCAGGCGGCCGGCGACTATGCCGACCACGCCCTGATGAAAATCCTCGCGGTAAGCGGTTAAAGTTTTTTGCGCCGGCGGCAACTCTTTGGAAAAACCGTCCAAGGCGTCCTGCAGCATAGATTGCTCTATCTCGCGGCGTTCGCTGTTCAAGCTGTTCAAACGCGCCGCCAATTCCTGTGCGACTTCCCGATTTTCCGCCAACAGGCAGTTGATGCCGACCGACATATCGTCCAAGCGTCCGGCCGCGTTGATACGCGGGCCCAGCGCGAAGCCCATATCGAAAGGTTGGGCTTTTTGCCAACCGCGTTTTGCCGCCTCAAACAATGCCGAGATGCCCGGCCGCATTTTGCCGGCGCGGATGCGTTTGAGGCCTTGCGAAACCAAGATGCGGTTATTGCCGTCCAAAGGTACGACGTCGGCCACCGTGCCCAAGGCCACCAAATCCAGCAATCCCCCCAAATTCGGCTCGGTGCGGCCGTTTGAAAAACAGCCCCGTTTCCGCAGTTCGGCGCGCAATGCGGCCAACACATAAAAAACCACCCCCACGCCGGCCAGATTCTTACTGGCAAAAGTACAGCCGCGTTGATTGGGATTGACAATGATGCAGTCGGGGTCTGAATCGGCGGGCAAGTGATGGTCGGTGATGACGACATCCATCCCCAAAGATTTCGCCCGTTCCACGCCGTCCGAGCCGGCCATGCCGTTGTCTACAGTCATCAGCAATTTTGTTTGGCGTTTTGCGGCCGCTTCCGCAATTTTCGGCGTGAGGCCGTAACCGTCCTCAAAACGGTTGGGCACCAAGAAATCGGCCATTGCGCCCATTGCGCGCAATCCCGTTATCCCGGCCGCGCAGGCGGTTGCGCCGTCGGCATCGTAATCCGCCACAATCAGGATTTTCTCCCCATATTCGACCGCATCCGCTAATCGGGCGGCGGCCGCCTCACAGTTTTTCAATCCGGTATAGGGCAGCAGGCGGCTCAAAGAGTCATCCAATTCTTCAGCCGAACGGACGGAACGGGCGGCGCACAGACGGGCAAGGATGGGGGGAATACCGGCCTGCTGCAGGTTTTGGCGGGCATTTTCGTCAATGGGGCGGATATGGATTCGGGCAGACATGGTATTCGGTTGGCAAAAGCAGTTCCAACAAACAGGGCAATATATAATATATAAAGTACGGCCTTATGTGTTGCACCGATTTGAAAAGGGTTGCGTTTCTTTGAAACAAACGCGGATTCTACCGCCTTAAAGGGCAGGGGTTCAACCGCTGCGGCGTACCAAAGCTTTTTTCGACCACATAACGGTTTTTGAAAAATGTCGGTTATGCCTGGTTTGCGCTTCCGTCAGCGGACGGTTGCGGCGGACTGTGTGCATAATGCCGTCCCGCAACCGATGTTCTTTCAGGCGTTACCGGTCTTCCCTTCGGCAGGAGTAATGTGCGGTTTCCCGATATGGCCTTCCTCGTCGGCACGGGTATGTTGTTTGTAACCCGGTTTGTATCGGCCGCTTTTCTTGATCCAGCGGGCATCGCTGTCCTTACCCGGCGTGGTTTGGCCGCCGACTCGCCCTTCGTCATCGGCTTCTATGGCCTGACTCTGTTTGTCGCCGGCCGTCTGAATAATAGCGGCAGATACTTTCTCTACTTTTAAGCCCTTTTTGGTCAGTTGGCGGTTAATCGATTCCGGTACGGGGATGCCTAGTCCGTCAAAACGGCAAAACAGGTTGAAATCGATGCGGGTAATGAGGCTGTGTTCGAGTTCGGGATCGGAGAGGCTGTGCCATTGTCCGAGCAGG
>CAUVCE010000098.1:0-6490 GCA_963550425.1 uncultured Neisseria sp. | reverse complement strand
CGCCGCAGGAAGTGGAAATTTCTTCTTACTTAATCGGTCAGATCGATTCGGAAGTAAAAGCCGGCGACCTAGACGACTTCGAACTATAGACGAAACCATCAGACAGTTATAGTAGATTCAAATAAAAATGCCGGCGCATCGGCATTCTTATTCCAACCCGCCATATCGCCAAAAACGCCATGTTCCCCATCACCACAGACAGCACCACCTTCCGACTGCGCACCGGCGAAACCCTGCTTGAAGGTTTGGAACGCACCGGCCACAGGGTCGAATACCAGTGCCGCAGCGGCTATTGCGGTTCCTGCCGCCTGAAAATCTCATCCGGCAGCGTTTCCTACAGAGAACCGCCGCTGGCATACGTCGCACCGGATGAAATACTGGCCTGCTGCTGCCGGCCCGACAGCCCCATCACCGTTTCCTGCGCCTGCCGGGCGGAGGCCGGCAAACAATAAAACTTGCGCCATATCCGGCACGACAATATAATACCCCGTTTTGCAACCTTGTCTGCCGCACCCGCATGGCGGCAGACTGACTTAAAACCGTAAGGAGATAACATGCGTCATTACGAGATCGTGTTTATCGTTCACCCCGATCAAAGCGAGCAAGTGCCCGCCATGGTTGAACGCTACAAAGCACTGATAACCGAAAACAACGGCAAAATCCACCGTTTGGAAGACTGGGGACGCCGCCAGCTGGCCTACCCCATCAACAAAATCCACAAAGCGCATTACGTTTTGATGAACATCGAAACCACACCGGCCGTCATCGAAGAACTGGAAACCGGTTTCCGCTTCAACGATGCCATCCTGCGCCACCTGACCATCCAAACCAGACATGCCGTTACCGAAGCTTCCCCGATGATGAAGGAAGAAAAATCCAAAAATCTGTTGGCCTCCGGCGGTCATCAGGAAACGGCGGCAGAAGCCTGATTGGAAAACCTGTTTACCCTTACCGCCCTGTTGCAGCCGCGAGGCGAAATCCGTTACACCCCTGCCGGCATACCGGTACTGGACGTAACCCTGAAACACGAATCGTGGCAAGACGAAAACGGCGGCCGGTGTCTGATTAAATTCGACCTGCCCGCCAAAATCATCGGTAAGGAGGCATCCGTCTGGCAACATCGGTGCAACCAAATGGTTACCGTCAGCGGCTTTCTGGCGCAAAAAAGCCACCGCTCGCCCTACCCGATGCTGCGCATCCAAAACATTCAAGAATATAAAGGTTAAAGACAATGGCCCGTCAAACATTCAAACGCAGGAAATTCTGCCGCTTCACGGCTGAAAAAATCCAAGAAGTAGATTACAAACAAGTTGATTTGCTGAAAGACTTCATCACCGAAAACGGCAAAATCATCCCCGCCCGCATCACCGGCACCAAGGCACACTACCAACGCCAACTGGCCGTCGCCGTCAAACGCGCCCGTTTCCTGGCACTGCTGCCTTACACCGACCAACACAAATAATTAAGGAGAATCGACTATGCAGATTATTCTCTTGGAAAGAATCGGCGGCTTGGGCAACTTGGGCGACATCGTAACCGTAAAAAACGGCTACGCCCGCAACTTCCTAATCCCCCAAGGCAAAGCCAAACGCGCAACCGAAGCCAACAAAGCCGAATTTGAGGCACGCCGTGCCGAACTGGAAGCCCGTCAGGCCGAAATTCTGGCCGGTGCCTTGGCACGCAAAGAAAAGCTGGACGGCCAAACCGTTACCATCGCGCAAAAAGCCGGCGTGGACGGCCGCCTGTTCGGTTCGGTAACGAATGCCGACATTGCCGCCGCCATCCTTGCCGCCGGCATCGAAGCGGTAAAATCCAATATCCGCCTGCCCGACGGCCCGTTCAAAGCCGTTGGCGAATATGAAGTGGAAGTGGCCTTGCACACCGATGCAGTGGCCAAAATTACCGTTGCCGTGGTTGCCGCTGCCGCCGAATAAGTGTCTTATAAAAAGCCGCATCGTAAAGGTGCGGTTTTTTATGGGGATTTCCTTAACCCGCCTTTCGTGACGGCAGCATGTGCATTGAAATATTCCGGCTTGCAAAATCGGAAATCCGAGTTTAGAATGTCGGCCGTTGGTTGCCCCTTCCGGCAACCAATAAAGGGGATATTTATGTATTTTTTCGGTTTTTTAACGTTAAGGAACTGTTAATACATGTTTATGTTTGTTGGGAACGAAAAAGTTGGAAACGACCCTTGCAAGTTATTGGGGACAAAGGGAAAAAACACCCCCTGCGGTTCCCAATTCCTCCCCATCACACGGGGATTAAGACACTCCTTCACTGACTGGTTACCGACCTGAACCAAGGTTCCCAATTCCTCCCCATCACACGGGGATTAAGACACTCAGACGCAAGCGGGTATTGCTCTGGGTCAAATTCGTTCCCAATTCCTCCCCATCACACGGGGATTAAGACGTTTCGCTAACAGTCTGATGCGCTCTTTCAGCGCATCGTTCCCAATTCCTCCCCATCACACGGGGATTAAGACTCAAAGCTATCAGAATTTGCGATGCTATCAATCGTTCCCAATTCCTCCCCATCACATAAAGGTAAATCCCTTCTAAATCTTGTATTGGGGCATTAGGCAAACAAAAACCGCTTGGAAACCATAATTCGGCCTTCAAGCGGTTTTTTGCATTTGTTGAGTTTTCCAATTGCCCCCGATTTTAGAAATTCCCCCCGACACCCACGCCGTTGGCGATATCCCGCACGGCGGCAACATACATGCGGCTGTGGTTGTACTGCCAAACCGCATAAAAGTTATTCAGTCCGATATAGTATTGATAGACATCGGGGGCGGTTTCCAAACGGAACAATACTGCTGCCTCATGGTCGTCTGCCGCTTCCAAAGGTTCTACGCCCATCGCCCGCAAACCGCCGACCGTGTGTTTCAAGGCCGTTTTTTCTTCCACAAGCGCCAATATCTGCGGGGTAGGGTTTAGCCTGACCGGCACAATCATCCTACCGCCCGTTTTCCAACCGTGCGCTTTCAGGTAGTTGGCCACGGAGGCGGCCACATCGGGCACGCTGTTCCAAATGTCGCGGCGGCCGTCCCCGTCATAATCTACCGCCCATTTCCGGTAGCTAGACGGCATAAACTGCGGCATCCCCATCGCGCCCGCATAGCTGCCGACAAATTCAAAAGGGTCGCGCTTTTCTTCTTTGCCCATCAACAGCATTTCATGCAGCTCCTGCTGAAAAAAGGCGGCACGGCGGGGGTAGGCGAAGGCCAGCGTGGACAGGGAGTCGGCCAGACGGTATTTGCCCATGTTGCGGCCGTAGTTGGTTTCTATGCCGATTATCGCAACGATTATTTCGGCCGGTACGCCGTATTCTTGCGCCGCTTTATCGACAGCCTCACGGTTTTGACCGTAAAAACGACGTCCTGCCGCAATTTTTGCCGCATCGGCATTGCCCTGCCGGAAGATATACCACGGGCGCGACGTCGCCGGCCTGTCCATGATGCCGATGATGCCGCCTTGGTAAACCACGCGGCCGAAAAAGTCCTGCAGGATGGATTGTTCGAATTGTTTGCTTTGTACTTCGTATCCGATAAAGCGTTTGACGTTTTGGTTGCCGTTGAAGCCGGTTTGGCTGACCGGCTCGGCGGAAGGGTCGAATACCGGCATTTGTACGGCTGCCGGTCCGGCAACCGGCCGCACCACGGGCTTTTCTTCCACAGGCTGTTGCTCCGATGTGCAGGCCGCCAATAAGGCGGCCGCCAGCAGGATTTTGTATTTCATCATCGTTCCTTAATGGTTGAAACCCCGCCCTTCAAGGCAGTGGAATCCGGGCCTGCTTGGTAGGTACCCCCCTTCCAAATCAGTGCGGCACTTAGGGCTGCGCCTTATGTGCGACCCCGTGTGTTGAACCGAAGCCGGGCAAAACACCCCCTTTTCGGCCGCATGCCGGTTGTTTTGGGTTGGCCGAAACGCGCCCACACCAGCAGGCGGCGGTATTGCCCGCCGTCTTCCGCCGCATCCGCCGGCAGGCATTGCCAGAAACTGTGGGTTTCGGTCTGCCAATGCAGCAGGCAGATCCGGCGGTGAATCAGGCTGTCGGGCAGCAGGACGGCGGAAACGGCTTTTTGGCGGTTGGGCAGCACGACTACCGCCCCGCCGTCCGCCTCTATCCCGATTTTGTCCACCCTGTCCATATGCCGCAATGTCTGCACGCGCCAGGTGTATGCCGCCGCAAGGGTCAATGCCGTCAAACCAAACAGTCTCGGCCGGCCGTAAAAACAGGTCAGGCAGGCGGCAAAGGCGGCGGCGTAAAACAGGCAGGACGCCGCCCAAAGCACGCGCGACGGACGGACGGTAACGGCAAATGTTCGCATGGTCTACATCATATCGTTGAAAACAGGGCTGATTTTTATATCTTCCTCATCGGTGTCTAATACCATGTCGTGTATTTCGATGTCGAAAAAATCGGAAAATGACTGAAACCCCATGTCTTTCGGCCAATCTTTTTCGGCTATGTCCCACGCGGCTATCTCGGCTTCAAAAATCTCGCGGTGGCGTTCGCCGAAATATCCCAAGACTTCTTCGGGCGTGTCAAACTGCGGCACCAAATAAACGGAACAGTTGCTGCGTATCTGTTCCAATGTCAATGCGGGTATATCCCCGCCCCCGGCTTTGTTCAGCCAGTCCAGAAAGACGCGCGTGGGTTTCAATACGGCGGCCGTGCGGTCTACAAAATACATTTCTTTTCTTTCATCTGGTTGGTGTTTGAAGCGGCATTGTACGTTATCGCAAGCCGTCTGAAAAACCCCGGATGAGGCAAATTTTTGTTCTTTGGTCATCATCCGTCCCTTTACCCTGAAAATATTATGAGGATTAGGCCTTCGCCACCGGCCACGACGGCAAATATTTCCACCACGCCGACCGCATTTTGTCGATGAATCGGGGCGTATCGGGCGAATATGGTGCGGCAGACGAACCCGGCAGAACGGTATCTGAAAGGTAAAAACTGTCTACAATGTGGCGCAGCCTTCGCGCTTACTGTAAAATCGTACGTTTTTATGTGGTGTTTTCTTTGACTTGGGTTGTTTTTTGTCAAGGTTTCACAACGCCATCGCCATGGCGGGGAGAATTCGGCAAAGCCGCCCGTCCCGTCATATCTTCCGCCCGAATGCCGTCATATGCAAAGGCGGCATTTATAATAATTAGACCCGAAAAGCAATGCAAACCTATGATTAAGATACGAAAAGGCCTAGACCTGCCCATTGCCGGCAGGCCGGAGCAAACCATTTACGACGGGCCTGCCCCCAATGAAGCCGCCTTGTTGGGCGGGGACTATATCGGTATGCGCCCGACCATGAAAGTCAAAGAAGGCGATACGGTCAAAAAGGGGCAAATCTTGTTTGAGGACAAGAAAAACCCCGGCGTGGTATTTACCGCACCCGCAGCCGGCGTAATCGCCGCCATCAACCGCGGCGAACGGCGCGTCCTGCAGTCGGTGGTCATCCGTATCGCCGAGGGCGATGAGGTGTTGTTTGAGCAATATGCCGCCGACTCGCTGTCGGAACTGACGCCCGAACAGGTGCGCCGAAATCTGATCCGCTCGGGTTTGTGGACCGCGCTGCGTACCCGCCCGTTCAGCAAAATCCCCGCCGCCGATGCCGAGCCGTCCGCCATTTTCGTCAATGCGATGGACTCCAATCCTCTGGCGGCAGACCCCGTGGCCGTTATCAGGGAAGCCGCCGAAGACTTCAAACGGGGTTTGCTGGTGTTGAGCCGCCTGACCGAACGCAAAATCCATGTGTGCAAGGCAGCCGGTGCGGACATTCCTTCCGAAAACGCCGCCAATATTGAAACGCACGAATTTGCAGGCCCGCATCCTGCAGGTTTGAGCGGCACGCACATTCATTTCATCGAACCCGTCGGTGCGAATAAGACGGTTTGGACGGTTAATTATCAGGATGCGATTGCGATTGGACGTTTGTTCACGACAGGCCGCCTGAACACAGAACGCGTGGTTGCCTTGGGCGGCCCCCAGGTGAAACAGCCCCGCCTTTTGCGTACCATTTTGGGCGCGAAGGTCTCCGAGCTATGCGGCGGCGGGTTGGCGGAAGGAGACAACCGCATCCTGTCCGGTTCTGTTTTCAACGGCGCGGTTGCCCGTGGCGAATATGATTATTTGGGGCGCTATCACAATCAGGTTACGGTATTGGCCGAAGGGCGCGAGCATGAGTTTATGGGCTGGATTACGCCGCAGCCGGACAAATACTCGATTACGCGCACGACTTTCGGCCATTTCCTGAAAAACAAGCTGTTCAACTTCACAACGGCCGTCAACGGCGGCGAACGCGCCATGGTGCCCATCGGCACTTACGAGCGCGTGATGCCGCTGGACATCCTGCCCACCCTGCTTTTGCGCGATTTAATCGTCGGCGACACAGACGGCGCGCAGGCTTTGGGCTGCCTGGAGTTGGACGAGGAAGACCTCGCTTTGTGCAGCTTCGTCTGCCCGGGCAAATACGAATACGGCCCGC
>CAUVCE010000097.1:0-6491 GCA_963550425.1 uncultured Neisseria sp. | reverse complement strand
ATCCACAACCTGCATTTCTACCAAACCATCATGGCCGAAATGCGCGAAGCCATCGGACAGGGCAAATTCGCCGACTGGCAGGCTAAATTTTATGAAAATCGGGCAAAAGGGGACTAATGGATACCGTTGTTGATTGATAGTGAGTTAGAGGCGACACCGCCTTGTGCCGTTTTTTTGTCAATCCACTGTAAAATCTATTGCCTGTGTTGCCGGTTCTTTCGGTCAGTGTTTCTTTTTCGATGAGACTTCGATAATCATCACTTCCGATTGCGAACCCAGCCGCAACGGAATCCCCCAAAAACCATATCCCGATGTTACGAAAAAATGGCCGTTGCCCATTTGTTTGTAGCCATAATGGATGGGGTAGATGGCGCGAACGATGAGGTTGGCCGGAAAAATCTGGCCGTTATGCACATGGCCGGAAACTTGGATGTCTATGGGCAGTCGCGCGTGCCGTTCAACGGATGTCGGCCGGTGGTCAAGCAGGATGACGGGTTTGGCCGTATCGGCTTTTTCCAGCAGTTTGACGGTGTCCAGTCGTTTTTTGTCCAATTCGTCAGGCCGCCCGGCCACGCTGAAGCGGCCGTCTATTTCTACCACGCGGTCATTTAATACGGTTATGCCCGCTTCTTCTATGGCACGGGTTATCTGCCGTTGCGCCCCAAACAGGTCGTGGTTGCCCAAGGTGGCGTATACGCCCAGCGGCGCACGCAGTTTGGCCAGATGCGGCCGCATGTGTTCGGCATCGTAGGCAATCGTGTCGTCGTCCATGATGTCGCCGGGCAGCAGGATGATGTCTACTTTTTCGTCATCCATTATTTTTGCCAAGTCATCCAGTTGCCGCGAACCGAACAGTACGCCCAGGTGTAAGTCGCCGGCCATGCCGATACGTAAGGGTTTGTCCAACGGTTTGTCTATTTCTATCCGGTAGCGCCGTACCACGGGCGTGTAGGCGTTGTACAGCGACAAGCCAAACAACGCCAGTACGGATAATGGCGCAAAAACCCTAAGGCCGCATGCCAACCTGCCCGCATCGGTATGTTTGCGAAACACCAGCCATAGCAGGCAGCTTGCCAAAGCCGAAAATTGCACAAACAGCATCAATACCATCCAAAAGGCCAACAGGCGGATTGATGCCGGCCAGATTCTAAGTGCGGACAGGACAATCAGCCCGTTACTCACGGCAAATAATGTTATTCCCGTCAATATGCGCCCCAAACGCTTCAGGCGGCCTTGAAACAGCCAAAACAATGCCCGCATAAAGCCGTAAGTAAACGGCTGCACCAACAACACGAACAATGCAAAAAAGGTAAGCATGAATTTATTTTTCCCTCCCAATGTTTTGTTTATTTAGTTATATCCAGCAAATTATCCACATTGGCCTCTGTTGCGGCCGACAAAGCCTCTAAGTTTATCCCGCGCAAGCCACAGACCGTTTCCGCCACCTTCCGCACGTTTTCCGGCATGTTTACCCCGCCATAGAGCATAAACGGGCTGTCGGTTTCTAGGACGAGTGCGTCCAAAGGCAGGCTTGCGGCGGCGGCGCGGGCTTTTTTGGCATTGGGATTCAGCAGCAGCGAGCCGATGCCGATTTTCAAACCCTGCCTGATGAATATTCCGGCTTCCTGCAAACTGCCGGAAAAGGCATGGACGATGCCGCCTGAAACCCTGTTTTGCTCCAACAGAGCCGACAAATCGGCCGATGCGCGCACATTGTGCAAAATAACCGGCCGGCCGTATTGTTTTGCCAAACCGAGCTGTTTGGCACACAAGGCCCGTTGGGCAGCCTTTTCTTCGGCGCAAGACGCACGACTATAGTCCAACCCGATTTCGCCCACCCAGGCACGGGGATAACGCCGGAGATAAACTTCCAAACCGTCAAAACCATCCTGATTGGCGGCGAACCACGGATGCAGGCCGAAGGCCGGTATGGCGGTGCCGGCTGCCAGTGCTGCCACTTCCGGCCAGTCGCCGGATTGGGCGGACGGCACGATAAATCGGCATACCCCCGCATCGCGCGCCCTTGCCAAGACTTCGGGCAGGCGGCATCGCAAGGCGGCATCGGCCAAATGGACATGGGTATCGGTAAACACGGCGTTTATTACAAATCGGCCAAACGCTCCTCGCAGGGTGCGAAATAATAGCCGCTGCGGACGGCGCGGGACAGATATGTCAAAAGAAGGTCGGTTTTGCCGTCTTTTTCGCCGAACATATATTTGAGCTGTTCTTCGATATTGTGCAGGGTGGCGCAATAGGCGATAAACTGCAGGCCGTGTTCGCCGCTGACTTTGCCAAACGGCAGGCTTCGGCGGACAATCTTCAAACCGACCCCGTTTTCTTTGATATTGGTGCGGTTCAGGTGCGAATCCGGCAGGCGTTCCTCGCGCGGAAACTCGATATCCCCCCCTTTGCTGCGGCCGATCGAGCGTTCCTGTCCTTCCGTGCCGACGGCAGCCCATTTGTCCAAATCGTGCAGATACTTCTGCAAGACCAAATAGCTGCCGCCTTTGTCCCTGCCCTCGGCGATAATGCCGACGCCCGCGATTTTTTCATCGCCGTGCGGATTTTCCGTGCCGTCCACAAAACCGTCCAACCCGCGGTTTTCCGGCAGGCGGAAACCGTGTGTTTCGTTCTCTATTTTCACCGCACCGCCAAAGGCAGCCGTCACTTCCTCCGCCAAACGGTAGTTGATGCCGTGATTCAGCGATTGGATATGTATCATCAAGTCGCACTGCGCGGCCGGGCAGAGGCCTTTGCCCAAAGGGGTGAAAGGCTTGATTTCGCCCCCCTCCCCCGCATGGTTCAGGCTGTGCCAGAAGTCCGCCCCAAAGGCAATGGTCATGCCCAAATATTGGCCGGGGAAACGGTTCTGCATCTTTTTCAAGGCATCCAGGGCGCGGCGGCAGGCGGCTTTGACAACTTCCGTCCCGCCCTCCGAAACTTGTGCTTCGATATAGATGGCGGCGGTAATCTGTTCGGGGATAATGGCGGTTTGCGGCGTATTCATCAGGATTTCCTTAATGGTTGGAATACCGCCCTTGCGGCGGCAGGACGGGGTTAATTTTAAATCAGTGTTGTATTTTAAAGCGAATCAATGCCATAAGGGCTGCACATAATGCGCAGCCCTATGTGTCGCCCTGATTCTGAAGGGGCGACGCCCCCTTCCAGATAAGTCCTGATTCTACCGCCCCAAAAGGCGGGGTTTCAACCATTAAGGAAACTTTGATAAACCGCAGGCCGCCTGAAAATACCCCTTTCAGGCGGCCTGCCAAAAATTTACCTTATTTTTCCACAAACTGGCCGTAAGCCATGATACGGTCGAAACGGCGGTCGAGCAGGTCGGCGATTGGCATTTCGCACGCCTGCCTGAGCTGGCCGGCGAGCACGTCGTGCACGCGCCGCATCAACAGCGCGTAATCGCGGTGCGCCCCGCCCAAAGGCTCTTCGATTACCTCGTCGACCAAATTCAACTTTTGCAGCCGGTCGGCAGTGATTCCCAACGCGGCGGCGGCATCGGCGGCTTTTTCTGCGGTTTTCCACAAAATAGACGCGCAACCTTCGGGCGAAATGACCGAATAAGTCGAATACTGCAGCATATTCACATAATCGCCGACAGCAATCGCCAGCGCGCCTCCCGAGCCGCCCTCGCCGATAATCGTACAAACGACGGGAACCTTCAACTTGGTCAGCTCATACAGATTGCGGCCGATGGCTTCCGACTGATTGCGTTCTTCCGCGCCGATGCCCGGATACGCGCCGGGCGTATCGACGAAAGTCAAAACCGGCAAGCCGAATTTTTCGGCCAGATGCATCAGGCGCAAGGCCTTGCGATACCCTTCCGGACGCGGCATACCGAAATTTCGGCGCAGCTTTTCCTTGGTATCGCGCCCCTTCTGGTGGCCGACGACGACGACGCTTTGGCCGTCAAAACGCGCCAAGCCGCCGACAACCGCATGGTCATCGGCATAATGGCGGTCGCCGTGCAACTCCTCGAAATCGGTACACAACGCCTCGATATAATCCAAAGTATAAGGGCGTTGCGGATGGCGCGACACCTGCGACACCTGCGCGGGCGTCAGCTTGGCATAAATGGACTTGGTCAAATCGTTGCTTTTTTTCTGCAAACGGTCGATTTCATCGCTGATGTCCACGGCGGATTCGCCCTGAACCAAACGCAAATCTTCGATTTTATTGGTCAGTTCGGCAATAGGCTGCTCAAAATCAAGAAAGATTGTCTTCATCAAAATTTCCTTAATGGTTGAAACCCCGCCCTTCGGGGCGGTAGAATCAGGACTTATCTGGAAGGGGGCGTCGCCCCTTCCGAATCAGGGCGACACACAGGGCTGCACATAAGGCGCAGCCCTGTGTGTTGAAACATGCAAAACACACTCGTCAAATGGAAATTTTCAGGCACTATGATACGTCAAAACATAGGGGCTGGCGAACACGGAATACATCTGGGCGCAAACGGCGGGCATTGTAAGGAATTAGGCCAAACGGCGCAATCTGCCTGCCGCAAGGAATCGGACGGCCGCCGGAACATGTGCGAACCCCGCCTTCGGCCACCGGGAAAGTTTTGATAAACTGCCGTTTTCCAACTGGAAACGCAAAAAGGAACCGCATCATGCAGACAAACGAACAGGAGACCATGCGGCTGGACAAATGGCTGTGGGCGGCACGTTTCTTCAAAACCCGCGCATTGGCGCAGCAGCATATCGAACTGGGACGCGTCTTGGTCGGAGGCGCAAGGGTCAAAAACAGCAAACAAATCGGCATAGGCGACATATTGCAACTCACCCTAAACTCACTGCCTTACGAAATCACCATACTGTCATTAAACCACCAGCGCCGCCCCGCACCCGAGGCACGGCTGCTGTACCGCGAAAACGAAGAAGTGGCGGCCAGGCGCGAACAACAAAAACTGCTCGACCAGGCATCCCGCATCAGCGCGGCCTATCCCGACGGCCGTCCGACCAAGCGCGACCGCCGCCAAATTGAAAAACTAAAACGCGGCGAATGGTAAAATAAGGAGTATTAACAAAACCGAATCATTCGAACCGATTCACCATCCGGCACACGAACCACATCACACCACCTGAAAGGAACAACACCATGCGTTGGCAGGGACGGGAACAAAGCTCAAATATTGAAGACCGCCGCGGCGAAGGAGGCGGCGGTGGCGGGTCGGGCATCATCGGCATCATCATCGTACTAATAGGCGCGTATTACGGCATCGATCTGTCCGGACTGATTGGCGGCACGCAGCAACTGAGCGGCAATAAGCCTCAAACAGTTATAGAAAGCAAACAAGAAGCGCAACTGAAAGAACTGGCGGGCGTGGTGTTGGCCGATACCGAAAAAACCTGGAGTCGTTATTTTGCCCGACACGGCGCAAAATACGTCCCGACCACACTGGTACTCTACACCGGCGGCACACACACATCGTGCGGCATGGGTCAGGCGGCAATGGGGCCGTTTTATTGCTCCGCCGACAAAAAAGTTTACCTTGATTTATCCTTCTATGAAGAAATGCGTACCAAACTCGGCGCGGCGGGCGATACCGCCTTCGGCTACGTCATTGCCCATGAAGTCGGCCACCATGTGCAAAACCTGCTCGGCATCCTGCCGCAGGTACACAGGATGCAGCAGCAGGCAAGCAAAACCGAAGCCAACAAACTGTCGGTAAAACTCGAACTGCAGGCCGACTGCTTTGCCGGAATTTGGGCGAGAGACGCACAACGGCAGGATTTGCTGGAGGATGGCGACATAGAAGAGGCAATCAATGCCGCCGAAGCCGTAGGCGACGACACATTGCAAAAGCGCAGCCGAGGCTATGCCGTTCCCGACAGTTTCACCCACGGCAGCTCGAAACAGCGTATGTATTGGTTCAAACGAGGTTTCGAAAGCGGCGACATCAAGCAATGCGACACCTTCAACGAATAATTTAAGATTTGGAATATAGCGGGTCAAATATATATAACCCGCTATATTTTGCTTTAAATTACCATATTATCTTGCCGGTTAAGTTTTTCATAGGGCCGCACCTTAATATGCAGCCCTGTGTGTTGAAATATATTTTTTGATTTACCGCAATTATTGTTCTGAATAAGACGAAATACGGCAGCATCCGGTTTGAAACTTATTACGTGAAGGTTTATTATTGCACCCAACTAAAGCAATTAATAATCCATTTCATTAATTTTTATACCGCATTGTTTTATTTGTATGATTATCCTTATGTTCCAATACGTGAAATTTCCAATTAAACACAATTATGCCACATCGGTTATGCAAACCGATACGGCTTTTCCGCTTCGGCGCACATTCCTGTAACAACCACGAAAGCCCCGCTATGTCCACCATCCCACTCTCCCACCTGCGCAAAGGTGCGGTTGTCCATATCGACTCCATTGTCCCCAATCCCGTGTTCGGCGAACTCGATGCCTTGGTGTCGCGCCGTTTGGCGGATTTGGGCTTTTCCGGCGGCATGC
>CAUVCE010000096.1:0-6564 GCA_963550425.1 uncultured Neisseria sp. | reverse complement strand
AAATTTTCCAACGTGAAAAAGCAGCCTGCACAACCTATTCATTTGATTTTTCAAAAATACAGCCAAAAACCGACATAGGTCAAACAACAAGATGAAAAACCGATACAGGCCGTCTGAAAAAACAGCCTGCAAAAACGGAAATCAATGATCGCTTGCTTCGGCTGCGCCCATACCCGTCATCGAACGGACATACTGAGCGTCAAAACCCGCCTTGTCGCAGCCGGCCTGTTCCGATTTGTCGGCCAGCGACACCAGCCAGGCCACGATAAAGGCCAGCGGGATGGTAAACAGCGCGGGATTACCGTAGGGGAAGACGGGTTTGTCGTGATGCAGCACACTCACCCACACGGTCGGACCCAGCAAAATCAGCACCAAGGCGCCGAGCAGCCCCGCGAAACCGCCCGCAATCGCCCCGCGCGTGGTCAGTCCCTTCCAAAACATACTGAGCATCAGCACGGGGAAATTGGCCGATGCCGCCAACGCGAAAGCCAACCCGACCATAAAGGCAACATTCTGATTCTCAAAGGCTGCCCCGAACAAAATCGCCGCGATGCCCAAAGTCAGCGTGGCCGCCTTGGAAACCCGCATCTCCTCGTGCTGCGTGGCCTTGCCCTTGCGGATAACCGAAGCGTACAAATCATGGCTTACAGCCGACGCGCCCGAAAGCGTCAGCCCCGCCACCACCGCCAAAATCGTGGCAAAGGCGACGGCCGAAATGAAGCCCAACAGCAAATCGCCGCCCGTAGCCCCCGCCAAGTGCACCGCCGCCATATTTGTGCCGCCCACCATTTCGTACACGCTTTTGCCTTCTTTGACAACCTGCGTGAAAAACTGCGGGTTGTCGCGGCTCAGGAAGATGATTGCGCCAAAGCCGATGATAATCGTCAGCAGGTAGAAATAACCGATAAGCCCCGTGGCCACCACCACCGACTTTCGGGCTTCGCGCGCATCGGGTACGGTAAAAAAGCGCATCAGGATGTGCGGCAGCCCGGCCGTGCCGAACATCAGTGCGAAACCGAGCGACAGCGCGTCCACCGGGTTTTTGACCAGCCCGCCGGGCGACATGATTGCCTCGCCCTTATCGTGCGCCGATACGGCCCGGCCGAACATGGTTTCCAGATTGAACCCCGCATGTTGCAACACGAAAAACGCCATCAGCGTCGCCCCGCCCAGCAGCAGCACCGCCTTAATCATCTGAACCCATGTCGTTGCCAGCATCCCACCGAACAGCACATAGGCCACCATCAACACGCCCACCAGTACCACGGCGGAAAGGTAGCTCATGCCGAACAAAAGCTGAATCAGCTTGCCCGCACCCACCACCTGCGCGATTAAATAGAGAATCACCACCAAAAGCGAACCTGCGGCAGAAAACACCCTCACCGGCGTTTGCTTCAGGCGGTAGGCGGCCACATCCGAAAACGTATAACGCCCCAGATTACGCAGCCGCTCCGCCACCAAAAACAGCACAATAGGCCAACCGACCAAAAAGCCCGTGGAATAAATCAGTCCGTCGTAGCCGCTGGTGAACACCATTGCCGAAATGCCGAGAAAAGACGCGGCGGACATATAGTCGCCCGCAATCGCCAGCCCGTTTTGCGTGCCGGAAATCCCGCCGCCGCCCGTATAGAAATCCTTGGCCGAACGGTTTTGCCGTGCCGCCCATTTGGTAATCAGCAGCGTGCTGCCGACAAAGACGAAAAACATCACGATGGCCGTCCAATTGGTCGCCTGCCGCTGCACGTCGCCCGTCAGCGCATCCGCATACGCCGCATTCGCAAATATCGGTAAAATAAAGTATAATATTGTTTTTATGTATATTTTTTTCATCAGAATTTCCTTAATGGTTGAAACTGCGCCCTTTGGGGCAGTAGAATCGGAATTTTTTGTAACAACAGGCGTTATCCCTTTCCAATCGGACAGGTACATGAAGCTGTGCCTTATGCATGTTCCTGTACGTTAGTACGGGATGCATCCCCCTGAACTTCGCGTACCACATCCCGCGTGGTTTTTTCGAAATAGCCGTTGGCCAACCACACATACGCCAGTGTAATAAGGAAGGAAAATACAATAACGGCGATGCCGGCGTAGATGCCCCAAGTGGTAACGCCTCCTTCGGAAACTTTGCGTCCCAGAAGGTCGGGGCGCGTGCCGATGATCCAGATGAAGGCCGTGTAAACGGAAAACATTACCGCCGAAAACGACCAGCCCAGCAACGACTTCTGCCGCGCCATTTTTTGGAATTTCGGATTGTTCAGGATTTCGGCCGTTAATCTGGCCTCTTCCGTAGATGATTTGCCCATCGGTTTGCTCCTTATGTAGGGGTTATTTAATTGCGAAGCTTCAGCCCGCCGAGATATTAAATGTCCAAGCCGCACCCGATGCCAATCGCAAATTCTGATTAAGCCTATCTGGACTACCTATGGCTTGATTCAATTTAATGAATATAAAAGAAAAAATTTTGAAAACAATATTCTTGGCGCGGTAATTGCAAATTTGGATAAGGATTATCAAAAAGGCTGATGCCTAATAAGGCCGAAGTAATTCGGTTTTTGAATAGTAAATTGATTTGAAATAAGAAAATTTGAACAAATGCACAGATAAACATGGGCAAAACAGACAGGAAGCCGCCCTCTATCTGTAGAAAAAAGAAGAATATATGGATATCAATCAATTGCGCGCCTTTATCACTGTGGCGCATACGCAAAATCTGACGCAGGCCGCCGAAAGGCTGTTTTTGTCGCAACCGGCCGTTTCCGCCCAAATCAAGGCCATAGAAAGCGATGTCGGTACGCCGCTTTTCACCCGCACCAGCAACGGTATGCAGCTTACCCGCGCGGGCGAAGTGCTGCTGCCCGAAGCCGAAGCCCTGATGCAGCACAAACACCGTTTGGAAAAGTTTGCCGAAAGCCTGTCGGAACATTTCGTCTCCCACGCCCAGCTCGGCCTGATCCACCCCATAGGCGCGCACAAAGTAACCGAGCTGACCCGCCTGATCCAGCAGCGCAGCCCCGACGTGCAGCTTCATATCCAATACGGCATGAGCGGCGAAATTTTGGAACGCCTGACCGCAAAGCGGCTGCACGGCGGTTTTTTCCTCGGCCACATAGAAGGACGCAGCCTGCAATGCCGTTTCCTGCAAAACATCGCCTACGCCTTGATTTGCCCGGATGGGGAAGAAGATAAGTTGCGGCGCGGTTTGCCCAAAAGCCTGAATGACTACACTTGGATAGAGATGTCCGGCATATCCGGCAGCCACAAAAACCTGCAGCAGTTCTGGCACCGCCACAAGCTGTCGCCCAAAAAGCAGATCATCTGCGATTATCCGCAAACCATTATCGACTTGGTCGCCGATGGTGCGGGACTGGCCATGGTGCCCAAACATACCGCCAAAGCCGCCCGCACACAAGGCAAACCCGTCGCCCTGATAGACGAATTCGAACAAAGCCTGCCGCTGCATTTCGTTTATCTGGACGAATATGGCACCGACCACGCCCTATTGTTGCTGCTGGATTGCGTGTTGGAAGTTTGGCAGGCCGAAATCGGCAAAGGCAGACAACCCGCCGATACTGCCGAACCGTTGCCAAATCCGGTTTGAAAGCAGTCTGAAATCAGACGGCCAAACCTGACCAACCCCTTTATCCATCCCGTCAGAAATACCCTCCCCTTCACAAATGCTCTTCTGCAAGGGCGGCGGTCTGCCTTATGTCTTCCTCCGGCAATGTGGTCAGGCTGCCGGTTAAAATTTTCAACAATACCCCATAGGCGGGCAGGAAAAACAGGGTGCAAACAGCCAGTTTGAACAGATAATCGACAAAGGCGATATGCGGCCAATTGGCAGCCATAAATTTGTCGCCGCTGCCGGCAAAGGCTATGCCGAAAAACAGTAAAGTGTCGATTGCATTGCCGGCAAACATTGATGAAAAAGGGGCAATCCACCACGATTTCAGGCGGCGCAGCCGGTCGAACACGAAAATATCCAATATCTGTCCGACCGCATAAGCCGAAAAGCTGGCGACGGCGATACGGAACACGGACGGTATGAATACGGCCAAAGAGGCAAAACCGACCCATGTGCCGTTTTGGAACAAGACGGATAATGCGTAAGACAGCGCCAGAGCGGGAAACATGACGAAAAATACTATCCTCCGCGCCAGCCGCTGTCCGAAAATCCGAACGGTCAAATCGGTAGCCAAAAAGATAAACGGAAAGGTCAGTGCGCCCCAAGTGGAATGTACTTCAAATCCGTTGGGCAGGGTTACGGTGAAGGGGAATCGCACCAAATAATTGCTTGAGGCAATAATGAGCATATGGAACAATACCAGCCAAAACAGCGCGCGCCGTTGCTGGGCATAAGAGAAGCCGTTGTCTTGCATAGGAATCCTTGATTTTTGTTTAAATATTTGAAATTAGAAGGCGGTAAAATGGAAAATACTTGGTTTTATTGGGCATTGGCTTCGGCTTTCTTTGCCGCTTTGACGGCTGTTTTTGCCAAAGCCGGCTTGCAGGGCATCGATTCGGATTTTGCCACCTTTATCCGCACATTGGTTATTTTGGCTGCCTTGGCGGCATTTTTGAGTTATGCGGGCAAATGGCAGGGCGTGACCGATTTTTCCGCGCGCAATTGGACGTTCCTGATATTGTCGGGTTTGGCCACAGGCGCATCTTGGCTGGCTTATTTTAAGGCCTTGCAGATGGGCGATGCCTCAAAGGTCGCGCCTGTGGATAAATTCAGTATCGTGCTGGTGGCGTTGTTCGCAGTGGTGTTTTTGAAGGAACGGCCGTCTTCCCAGGAATGGCTGGGTATTGGGCTGATTGCCGCCGGCGTGCTGACTTTGGCCTTGAAACGTTAGCAGCAGTCGGCGCTTAAAAAACCGCCATAAGGCGGTTTTTTCGCTTCAGTTTGAATTATACTTTGGCAGCCGCAGCCACTTCGGCAGCGTAATCGACTTCTTTTTTCTCGATGCCGTCGCCGACTTTGTAACGTACGAAGCCGATAACCTCGGTACCGTTGTCTTTCAGGAACTGGGCAACGGTTTGGTCGGGGTTCATGACGAAAGCCTGTCCGTTCAGGGTAACTTCGGCCAGGTATTTTTTGATGCGGCCTTCCACCATTTTTGCCGCAATTTCGGCCGGTTTGCCGGAAGCAATAGCTTGCTCGGTGTAGATGTGGCGTTCTTTTTCTACCAAAGCGGCATCCACCTGGTCTTCGCTCACGCATTGCGGTTTGGCGGCAACAATGTGCATACCGACTTTGCGCGCAACGTCTTCCTGTCCGGCAAATTCAACCAATACGCCCTCGGTGGCCAATGCGCCGTGGATGTAGGCAGTCAGGCTGTTTTGGCTCTCAATGACTTCGAAACGGCGCACGGAGATGTTTTCGCCCAATTTTGCAATAACGGCTTTGCGCTCCTCTTCAACCAAAGCAGCCAGCTCTTCGATGGTGGCCGGTTTTTTCTCGGCGGCAACCTTGGCCACGGATTGGGCAAATGCCACAAAACCCGCATCTTTGGCCACGAAGTCGGTTTCGCAGTTTACTTCGACCAATGCGCCGGCTTTGCCTTCGATGGCATAGGCCAATACGCCTTCGGCAGCCGTCCGGCCGGCCAGCTTGCCGGCTTTCGCGCCGGATTTGATGCGCAAAATCTCTTCTGCCTTTTCCATGCTGCCTTCGGCTTCCACCAGGGCTTTTTTGCATTCCATCATGCCCAAACCGGTGGCGGCACGCAGGTCGGCAACCATTTTTACTGTAATTTCAGCCATGTTTATCTCCAAATTATCAAGGTTTCAGGCCGCCTGAAGCGGTTTCAGACGGCCTGCCGTATAAACGGGTAATTTATTCGGCGGCGGCAGCGGCGGCGGCTTGTGCGGCGGCCACGGTTTCGGCCACGGCTTGGTTTTTGCCTTCCAGAACCGCATCGGCAATGCCACGGCAGTACAGGCGGATGGCTTTGGCGGAGTCGTCGTTGCCGGGGATGACGTGTTTCACGCCATCGGGGCTGTTGTTGGTATCGACCACGGCGATGACGGGGATGCC
The DNA here is from genome assembly GCA_963550425.1 of uncultured Neisseria sp. Lineage (GTDB taxonomy): Bacteria > Pseudomonadota > Gammaproteobacteria > Burkholderiales > Neisseriaceae > Neisseria. The sequence goes on along the minus strand of CAUVCE010000096.1, from coordinate 527 downwards.
CAGTTTGGCCGCCTCGACCAGCGTGCCGTGCTGGTAGCCGGTGTCGATGACGAAGATTGCATCGGGCAGGCCTTTCATGTTTTTGATACCGCCCAGAGAGCGTTCCAGTTTTTCTACTTCGCGGGTCATGTCCAGCAATTCTTTTTTGCTGTAACCGCTGGTTTCGGCGTTGGCCAAAACGGCAGTTTTTTCTTCCAGGCGTTTGATGGACTGTTTAACGGTTTTGTAGTTGGTCAGCATGCCGCCCAGCCAGCGGTGGTCGACATAAGGCATACCGGCGCGTGTGGCTTCTTCGCGGACGATTTCGCGCGCCTGACGCTTGGTGCCGACAAACAGGATGTTGCCTTTGTTGGCAACCAGGCGGCGTACGGCCTCTTGCGCCTCCAAAAACAGCGGCAGCGTTTTTTCCAGGTTGATGATGTGGATTTTGTTGCGCGAACCGAAAATATATTCGGCCATTTTCGGGTTCCAAAGGCGGGTTTGGTGGCCGAAGTGTACGCCGGCTTCCAGCATTTGACGCATTGTAA
>CAUVCE010000095.1:0-6940 GCA_963550425.1 uncultured Neisseria sp. | reverse complement strand
ACGTCGTGATGAACGGCGAAGGCAAAATCATCGAAATCCAAGGCACGGCAGAAGGTGCGCCGTTTGATTTTGACGAACTGGCCAAACTCATCAAACTGGCGCAAAAAGGCATTGCACAATTAATGCGTCATCAACAAGGAGCCTTGTCGGCCTGACCAAAACTTTTGGGACAAAGGCCGTTGCCATTTGAAAAACACAAAATTTTCAAACGGCATAATAAATACGGCGGCCTGGAGCCTAGTGCGCCAAACGCTCGGCAAACTCGTCCGCCGCCTGCACCAGCGCGGCCGACAGGGCGGGGTCGAAGGCGGAGTGTCCGGCCTGGATAATCCGCAAATCTGCCTGCGGCAGCACCTGCTTCAAATCCCACGCGCTGCGGGTGGGTGTGCAGAGGTCGTAGCGGCCTTGCACGATGACGGTGGGGATGTGGCGGATTTTGTGGGCGTTGGCCAAGATGGCTTTGTCGCCCTGCAGCCAGCCCTGATGGACGAAATAATGATTTTCCAGCCGCGCGATGGCCAAAGAAGCCTGCGCGTCCTCGTCCACAGGCTTGGGTTCGAACTGAATCAGCCAGCTTTCCCAGTCCGCCCAGGCTTTGGCGGCCGGCAGGTGGACGGCGGGGTCGGGCGAATGGAGCAGTTCGTAATAGGCCTGCACCAGCGCGCCGTGTTTTTCCGGCGGTATGGCGGCCAGATAGCGTTGCCATTGTTCGGGGTAAACCATGCTCACGCCGCCGGCTTCGCTCAACCAGTCGATTTCGATTTGGCGGCAGAGGAAGATGCCGCGCAGAATCAGCCCGCGCACGCGTTCGGGATGGGTTTCGGCATAGGCCAGCGACAAAGTGCTGCCCCAAGAGCCACCAAACACCAGCCAACTTTCGATGCCCAACATCTCGCGTACTTTTTCAATGTCGGCCACCAAATCCCAAGTCGTGTTCTCGCGGGTTTCGGCGTAGGGCAGGGAACGGCCGCAGCCGCGCTGGTCGATGATGACGATGCGGCATTTTTCGGGGTTGAAAAATCCGCGGCAGGCAGGCGATGCGCCCGCGCCGGGGCCGCCGTGCAGGAAGATGACGGGGATGCCGTCGGGGTTGCCGCTTTCTTCCCAGTAGATTTGGTGGATGGCGGATACCTGCAGCAGGCCGCTGCGGACGGGTTCTCGAATCGGGTGCATATTTTCCTCCTTTGATTGACAGGCAGGCAGACAAGCCCATTATAGCCAAATCCGCCGCCCCGACACATCATTCCGAATAAGAAAACAAAATGTGCGCGTGTTTTAAAGATTGCGCGGGCTGTCGAAACGCCGCATCTTGCCGCTGAACGGGTCGCGAAATTCCAGTGACTTGGCCAAAAGCTGCAGGGGTTTGGCAAAATCGGGGGCGTGCGGTGCGGGCGCGGCCGGATAAAGCGGGTCGTTGAGCAGCGGCATACCCAGCGAAGCCATGTGTACGCGCAACTGATGTTTTTTGCCGGTTTCCGGCAAAAGGCGGTACAGGCTGTTCTCTCCCCGGTTTTCCAGCAGTTCCACGACAGTATGCGAATTGGCTTCCCCTTCCGCCTCCCGCGTCAAATAGAAAGCATCGCCGCGAACCAGCCTCGAACGGACGGATAAGGGATAGGCCAAATCGGCGCGGGTGGGGGCGATGGCGTGGTAGGTTTTTTTCACGGCGCGTTGCTGGAACAGGTTTTGATAGGCCGCACGCACTTCGGGGCGGCAGGTAAACAAGATGATGCCGGCGGTGTCCTTGTCCAAACGGTGCACGGGGGAGAAGTCGGCGGTGTTCAGATGCTGCAGGGCGGGGTGAAGCCGCAGGCGGGTCAGCAGGGTTTCGCGCAGATAACGCCCGCTTGGCACAACGGGCAGGAAATGCGGTTTGTCCACGGCAATCAGATGTTCGCCGATATACAATATCCGTTCGTGAAACGGAATCGGCGGCTCGTTGCCCGCAACGGCCTCGCGGTAATAATAGATGGTCGCACCCGCCGCAAAAGGCGCATCCGGCGGCAGTGGCCGGCCGTCCTGCGCCACAATGAAGCCGCTTTCCAGGCGCGCCGTCCAAATTTCGCGGGATACAAATGGAAAACGGCTGCAAAGGTAGTCCAACAGAAGCGTGCCGCACCGTCCTTTGTCGTGAGGCAGGTGCAGGTAGCTGGGTTTGACGCCGTTTAAGACGGGCAGCGGTGCGTTCATCGGGATTCCCTTATCGGTTTAGACCCCTGTTTGGGGGCGGTGTAAAATGGCGGACTTTTCGGCACGGCATTCTACAGGAAGAAAACATGGAAAAACGGATTTTTGTACTCTATACCGGCGGCACGATAGGCATGAAACAGGGCGCTAAAGGCCTGTGTCCCGATACCGCTTTGGCGGAACAGGCTTTTTCGCGTTCAGACGGCCTGCGTTTTGACTGGCATGTCTGCGCCCCCCTAATCGACTCTTCCGCACTGACCCTTCGGCATTGGCAGGCATGGCAGGCCGTATTGGCGGAAAAAATCCCGCGATACGGCGGCATATTAATTTTACACGGCACGGATACACTGGCCTATACCGCAAACTTCCTGGCATTGACGCTGCACGGCTTGGACAAGCCCGTGGTGCTGACCGGTTCGCAATGGCCGTTCGGTGCGCCGAACAGCGATGCGCCGCTGAATCTGGCGACGGCTGCCGCCGCTTTTTCCCTGGATTTTGCCGGCGTGGCCGTTGCCTTTGACGGCAACCTGTTTCCCGCAGTCGGCAGCAGCAAAGTCAGCACCGAAACAGCGGCGGGCTTTGCCAACCCCCACTTTGGCGCATTGAACAAATGGTCGGTGGAACGGGGCTGGCTGCATACCCGGATGCCGCATATCCGAATGCGGGGCGGGTTTGAAACCGCCCCTTTAGACCCGGATGTCAGGATAGCCTGCCACACCCTGATACCGGGCTGTTCAACGCGCCTGCTGGCCGAAAGCATGCGCCGCCGCGAAGCCGATGCCGTGGTTTTGTGCAGTTACGGGCACGGCAACGCCCCGGACGAGGCTGATTTTATTGCCGCCGTGCGCGGTTACACCGAAAGCGGTGGCCTGCTGTTGAACATCAGCCAGGTGCAGCAGGGCTGCGCGGCGGCGGTTTACGCCCAAGGCAGCGCCTTGCGGCAGGCGGGCGCTGTGGCGGGCGGCAAATGCAATCTGGAAACCGCCGCCGTCCTGCTCACACTGGCCGTATCGTCCGGTTGGACGGCCGCGCAATTGGAACAGGCATTGCACAAATTGCGGCTGAAATAGTCTCTTTTGAAAATCAAACATCTGTGCCAAGATAATATCTGCCGCCTGCCGCCAAAAGCCTGCCGCGATACCTGCGGTAGGCTTGGTTTGCATCGTCATTATCGCGGTTTGCCTGCCGCAAAGGCAGGGCGATTTCGGGCAGGCCGATTTTGTCCAAAATGCCGCAGAGGGTATCCAAAAAACAGCGGCCTTCGCAAAGAAGCCGTGCCTCCCCTCCGTGTTCCATTGCCGCCACAAATCGGGCAAGGTAAATGGTTTCCTGTTCCCGACTGCCCAAGCGGTCAAAATTACCGCCGTGTTGTTCATAAAGCAGCCTGACGGTATCCCGCATGTGGCGGATAAAGGCGGTTTGCCGTTTAAATCCGGCCATATTTGGAAAGGTACTTGCTTTTAAAATATATTGAGTTTGTCCGATAAGGCCGTGCAGCCCGCCTGCACCAACCTGTAAGTCTCGTCAAAATCGCCCGTGTACCACGGGTCGGGGACTTTGCTGCAGCCGCCGGCTATCAGGTCGGTGAGTTTGAAGATTTTTTCGGGATGCCGGCCGAAACGTTTTTCCAATTCGGCCAAATTATCGTCATCCATGGCGATGATATAGTCGTAATGTCCGAAATCATCGGCACGGACGCGGCGGCTGGTAAAGCCGTTTGCGGGAATACCGTGCCGCCCCAATACGGCGGCCGTCCCGCCATGCATGCCTTTGCCGTCGTGCCAGCCCGAAGTGCCCGCGCTGGCGGTTTCGACACGGTGCGCGATTCCGCGTTCGGCGGCGGCATGGCGCAAGACAAACTCGGCCATGGGCGAACGGCAGATATTGCCCAGGCAGACAAACAATATGCGACAAACCCTCATGCGTTGCCGCCGTCATTGAACAAAGGGTTGTGGCCGTCAAGCTGCAGGGCGCGGGCATAATCGGGCAATTCCCGACCTTCGGCCAAAGGTTCGTGCAGCAGGCGGATGTTTTCCACACGGCATTCGACCATCAAATCAAGGAAATCCTGTTGGATGATTTCAATATTGTCCATGGGCGAAAGCGGCCAGGCGAACACTTGGGGCTGCAGTTCGTATTGGCTTTCGGAAGCGTTAAAGCCGAACAACAGGCGGCCTCCTTCCTGTGCCGCCATCACCACGCCCACGCGCGGGCTTTGCAGGCGTATGGCGCGTATGGCGTTGGCGGCAAAAACATCCAAGGCCATACGCAGGCGCATATGTCCGGCTTCGGTCAGGGCTTTGACGGGGTTGTCGGGCGGCAAGGGGTTGGCAAACAGGGTAACGCCTTCGACGGCAAGGGCTTTATGCCAAACCTGCATCAGCGGCAGGGCGGCATCTTGCAGGTTTTTGCCCAATACGGCGGTAAGTTCCTTGCTGCCGTAGCCTAGTGCGAAAGCCGTACCGACCGATTGGTCGGCGGGCAGCGGCAGGCTGTCGGCGGCAGGCAGGCTGCCGGCAAAGGCGGCAGCGGCAGCGGCATTTTGCTTGGCTTGAAACCATTGTCCGGCATTGACGGCGGACAGTGCGGAAGCGGGCAGCAGTTTGGGCAGCCAGACGGCGCTTGCCAGGGGGCGGGTGTGCGGATAGCCGGCCAGACAGGCGGACAGTTCCAATGCGGGCGAGGCGGCGGGCAAAGATGCCGCCTGTTTGCATCCGGCCACCAAGATGACGGGCAGGGCGAACCACTGTATTTCGTCATCGGTTTTGGCCTGCAGGACATCGTTCAGGCCGTCCATCAGGGCGGTATAGGCCGCCACGCCCGGCGTCATGCTCAAAGCCACGGAAAGGTTGAGGTAGTGGTTTTGCGACAACATGCCGTAAATCTGCGCGCGCAGGGCTTCGGCGGCCAGTTTGGCCTGCGCGCCGCCTGTCGCCGCCTGTTGGGCGTGCATTAAGAGTTCGCGTCTGACGGGTTCGGCAGGGTAGGGGCGTGTGTCGGGCAGGTATTGTCGGAACATGGCTGTTTTCCGAATGTTTGTTGAGATGCGGCCGATTATACCGCCAAAAGGATGTTTTTTTCATGTCCGGCCGTCGGGAAGGCGGCCGCCCATGTGTTTTGTATTCTTTTTGTCCGAATCCGCCGTATCGGGTTTGATGTTCGGATTGGTTGCGTTGCGGCCGCAAGGCAGACGGCGGCCATCCGCTAGGTGTGGCATTATTTATTGGCCGGCATATCGACAACCATTCCTTCCGCCACATTTACCAATCGAATGCTCCTGTTTCCATCATAATTTCCAACAGTTTAAATTCTGCCTTTCGGGTCGGTAGGGCGGGGCTTGTTTGAGAGGGGTGTAACCCTGTGTTGAGGCATCCGGAGTATAGGCTTACTATAAAGCCCGGCGGGAAACTTATCCCGAACCCTTCCGCCTGGATTGGGGGCGTTTAAATTGTTTGTGAATTGTTTGTGAAGAATGGAGATTGAGATGGCATTCAAACCGAAAATACCGATGGCGTGGGTATGTTGCAATTGCGGTAAAGTGAACGGTGCGCCCGCTGATTCCGATGTATTGCCGCCAAAACCGCTTTTGTGCAGGAAATGCGGCGGGCATGTTTTTGAATGGAAATCTTTGGAGAAAAAGGGTATTTTAAGATTTTTCAATATACGTTTCTAAGTCTGTATCGGAGAAGCGGAATCATTGAAAGGCAATGATGATGCGGCAATTGCCGAGTCGGCTTCTTGGCAATTTCATCATAAAAGCCGTCCGAAAACGTTGAAACGGCGTTTTCGGACGGCTTTAGTTTGATGTGACGGATATGACGGTTTATTTGCCTTTCACGGTCAGTTGGTCGTATACCCCGCCGTCCGAGAAGTATTTGTTCATGATTTCATCCCATGTGCCGAAGATGTCGTTGGGGTTGAAGGTTTCCATCGGCGGCAGTTCACTTGCATGGGCGGCCAGCACGTCTTTGTCGGCGGGGCGCAGGTAGAGTTTCGCGCCCAATTCCTGCGCGGGTTTGCTCCACAGGTAGTTCAGGTATTCGGTGGCGGCTTGGCGGGTGCCGCGTTCGTCGGCCACTTTGTCCACTACGGCAACGGGGCTGTCCATGCGGACGGAGTATTTCGGATAGACGATTTCAAATTCGCCGTTGCCGAATTGTTTGGCCGACAGGTTGGCTTCGTTTTCAAAGGTAATCAGTACGTCGCCGATGTTGCGCTGGACGAAGGTGGTGGTGGCCGCACGGCCGCCGTTTTCGAAAACTTCGACGTTGGACAGCATTTTTTTCACATATTCGCGCGTCTTCGCATCATCGTTGCCGTTGGTTTTCAGGCCGTAGCCGTATGCGCCCAGGAAGGTGTAGCGGCCGTTGCCGGAGGTTTTCGGGTTGGCGATGACGATTTTCAGGTTGTCTTTGGCCAGGTCGCCCCAGTCTTTGATTTGTTTCTGATTGCCTTTGCGGACGAGGAAGACGGTGGTGCTGGTGAACGGGACGGCGTTGTTGGGGAAGGCTTTTTGCCAGTCGGCTTTGACCAGGCCTTTTTTTACCAACAAGTCGATGTCGGAGCCCTGGTTCATGGTAACGACGTCGGCTTTCAGGCCGTTGGCCACGGCCAATGCCTGTTTGCTCGAACCGCCGTGCGATTGTTGGACGGTGATGTCCGCACCGTTGTGCCGTTTTTTGTATTCTTCGACAAACAGCGGGTTGAAGTCTTTGTAGAGGTCGCGGGCGACATCGTAGGAGACGTTGAGCAG
>CAUVCE010000094.1:0-7043 GCA_963550425.1 uncultured Neisseria sp. | reverse complement strand
ATTCTACCGCCCCGAAGGGCGGGGTTTCAACCATTAAGGAAATTTTGATGAAGACGGTCATTGTCGATTACGGCATGGGCAATCTGCGCTCGGTTTTGAATTCGGTGCGCGAAGCGGAACGCCTCGCGGAAACAGGAACGGAGATTGTGCTGAGCAGCCGCCCCGAAGATGTGGCCGCCGCCGACAAAATTATTTTCCCCGGACAGGGTGCTATGCCCGACTGTATGGCCGCGCTGAAACGAAGCGGTTTGGGCGAGGCGGTTTCAGACGGCCTGAAAAACAAACCGTTCTTCGGCATCTGTGTCGGGGCGCAGCTTTTGTTTGACCGCAGCGAAGAAGGGGATACGGCGGGCTTGGGATGGTTTGCGGGGGAGGTCAAACGGTTTCCCGCGAATGCGCGTGACCACGATGGAAGCCGTCTGAAAGTGCCGCACATGGGTTGGAATACCGTGCATCAAACCCGGCCACATCCTTTGTTTTGCGATATTCCGCAAGACAGCCGTTTTTATTTTGTCCACAGCTACTACTTTGCCCCGCAAAATTCCGAAATCGTACTTGCCACCGGCGACTATCCCGAACCGTTTGCCTGCATAGTCGGCCGCGATAATGTCTTCGCCACCCAATTTCACACCGAAAAAAGTCACGATGCCGGCCTATTGCTCCTGCGTAATTTTTTACACTGGAATGGATAATTTGTGTAAAATGCGGTTTACATGAAAACACACGGGGCGGCACATAAAGCACAGCCCTGTAGGAAGCGGTCTGCCACTTCCAAAAAATCGCCGATTTTACTGCCAATCCGAAAGGACCGCCATGCTGCTTATCCCTGCAATCGACTTAAAAGACGGCAACTGCGTACGCCTGCGCCAAGGCCTGATGGAAGATGCCACCGTGTTTTCCGACCGGCCGGCGGACATGGCGTCGCATTGGCTGCGGCAGGGTGCGCGGCGGCTGCACTTGGTCGATTTGAACGGCGCATTTGCCGGCGAGCCGAAAAACTTTCCCGCGATACGCGGCATACTGGCGGCAGTTGCAGCTGAAATCCCCGTCCAGCTTGGCGGCGGCATACGCGATTTGGCAACTGTCGAAAAATATCTGGACTTGGGTCTGACGGATGTCATCATCGGTACGGCGGCGGTTAAAAATCCCGCCTTCGTGCGCGAGGCCTGCCGCGAATTTGCCGGGCACATCATTGTCGGCATCGATGCCAAAGACGGCATGGCGGCCATAGACGGCTGGGCGACCGTAACCGAACACCGTGCGGCCGATTTGGGCAGGCGTTTTGCCGACGACGGCGTAAATGCCGTCGTCTACACCGATATCGGCCGAGACGGCATGATGAGCGGGATAAACATCGATGCGACGGTCAGACTGGCGGAGGCGGTCGGCATCCCCGTCATCGCTTCCGGCGGCCTGACCGACTTGGACGACATCCGCGCGCTGTGTGCTGCAGAAAAAGACGGCGTAACCGGCGCGATTACCGGCCGCGCCATTTACGAAGGCAGCATAGATTTTGCGCAGGCACAGCAACTGGCGGACTCCTTATCGGCCTGAGCCTGTTTGGTGAAAGACATCCCGCAAACGGCATTACAGCCCCGTTTGTCGGGATACATAAGGCCTTAATATGTTACAAACATGGTCTGACCTTAATTAAAATAAGGAAATTAAAATGTTAGAATCATTTGTTTTAGGATTTTGGATGATTTGGTCAAGCAACCGCGACATACACGCCTTGTCGGAGAGCTTGGGTTTTATCTTATTGACAATAATCATCCGCGGCTTCATGACCATGTCCATGCCGGTTGCCGATAACGTTTGGGTGGCCGCCATCATCGTACAGTGGGTATATGTGGCGGTAATATTCGGCATTGTGAACCGGTTTTCCGAAAGCTTTACCGGCACCATGGTATTGGCGGCGGCCGGCGCGATGGGTTTCTTCTGGCTGGGCAACAACGTGAACACACTGGTCGAATCCTACGTCAAATAAACCTTCAAGCCGCTTCCCTTCCGATGGGGCGGCTTTTTTAAACCGAGGAATGAAATGGCTTTGGCAAAGCGGATTATCCCCTGTCTGGATGTAAAAGACGGCAGGGTGGTCAAAGGCGTGAACTTTTTAGGCTTGCGCGATGCGGGAGACCCTGTGGAAGCCGCGGCGCGTTATAACGATGAGGGTGCGGACGAACTGGCCTTTCTCGACATTACGGCATCTTCCGACAAGCGCGATACCCTGCTGCATATAATAGAGGCCGTGGCGGCAAAAGTATTCATCCCCCTTACCGTAGGCGGCGGCGTGCGCAGTGTGGCCGACATACGCCGCCTGCTCAATGCGGGGGCGGACAAAGTCAGCATCAACACTGCCGCCGTAACCAATCCCGACCTGATTGATGAAGCCGCCGGATTTTTCGGCTCACAGGCGATAGTCGTTGCAGTTGACGCCAAGGCAGCCAATCCCGAAAACACCCGCTGGGAAATCTTTACCCACGGCGGCCGCACCCCTACCGGGCTGGATGCCGTAGAATGGGCGGTTGAAATGCGGCGGCGAGGTGCGGGCGAAATCCTGCTCACCAGTATGGACAGAGACGGTACGAAACAAGGCCTTAACCTGCCGCTGACCCGCGCCGTCGGCGAAGCGGTCGACATACCCGTCATTGCTTCCGGCGGCGTAGGCCGTATACAACATCTGATTGACGGCATTAAAGAAGGAAAGGCCGATGCCGTTTTGGCCGCCAGCATTTTCCATTTCGGCGAAATATCGATTGCCCAAGCCAAAGAGGCCATGCGGCAGGCAGGTATCGCGGTCAGGCCGTTTGAAAGGTTGATTGTGTGAGCATGACGGCCTTCGGCCGGATGCCGGTTACGGTTTCCGCTTAAATAAAATAATGCGGCAAAATATCCCCCGACCAAAACCGCCCGACAAAGGGCGGGATTTCGACCATGAAGGAATTTTTGATGAATATCCGAACTCTTTGTCTAAGCGTATGTGCTTCTTTGTTGTTGTCCGCATGCGGCAACGACAGCGAAAAAATCGGCGAGGCCAGCACGGTGTTCAATTTGTTGGGCAAGAACGACCGCATCGAAATCCATGCCTTTGAAGACGAACAGGTCAAGGGTGTTACCTGTTATCTTTCGTATGCGAAGAAAGGCGGTTTGAAGGAAGCCGTGAATATGGAGGAAGACGCATCCGATGCCTCCATATCCTGCGTGCAGACCGCGCCCCAAGTCGTTTACCGCGAGGCGGATGTGAAAAAGCCCCAACAGGTTTTCAAGCGCGGTTCAAGTATGATGTTCAAAACGATGCAGGTGGTGCGTTATTACGACCCGCAGCGCAAGGTGCTGACTTATCTGGTATACAGCGACCGCATAATCGAGGGATCGCCTAAAAACTCCATGTCGGCTTTTTCCTGCTACGGCGGCAATCCGTCCGATGCGACCAAGCCCGACCAGCAGCCCAATCAGCAGGTTTTCGGCGCGTGCGTGGTGGAAATTGCAAAGAAATAGGCGGATATGATGTTGCCTGTTACCCGAAAATTGGCCGGTTATTTGCAGCAGGGCAATCCAACATATGGCATTGTCGCAGCAAAACGCTGCGCTGTTTCCGGAATATACGCCGGTGTTGGCGGTTCTGTATGAGTTGTAGGGATTTTGCCCCGCCGGTCGGGTGGAGGCTGATGCGAACAGGTGTATGGCGTAGAAAATTTGTTGGAATACGCGTTAAGGGAGGAAATCCTGCACCAGGCGGAATCGGCGGTTTGACGAAGAGAGGTAACCATGGATGCTTTACAGGCGGTAAAGTTTGATGACAGGGGGCTGGTGTGCGCCGTCGCACAGGACGCCCAAAACGGGCGGATACTGATGGTGGCGTGGATGAATGCCGAAGCCCTGCAAAAGACGTTGGAAACGGGTTTCGCCCATTATTACAGCCGTTCGCGGCAGAAATTGTGGATGAAGGGCGAAGAGTCGGGGCATAGGCAAAGGGTGCGCGAAATGCGTTTGGACTGCGACGGCGATGCGCTGATAATGAAAATAGAACAGCAGGGCGGCATCGCCTGCCATACGGGGAGGGAAAGTTGCTTTTACCGCGTTTGGCGGGATGGGGGCTGGCAGATTACCGACGCGGTGTTGAAGGATGCGGCGGAAATTTATGGCGGTGTGCAGGAAAATAAGGGTTTTTAAGGCGGTTTTATGGATATGGACAATCAAATTGGCCGGATATTGTTTGAAATACAAAATGTCATCGATTCGCGCAAAGGGCAGGAGTCGGCAGGGTCATATGTGGCGGGGCTGTTCCACAAAGGCGGGGATGGGATTTTGAAGAAGGTTATCGAAGAGGCCGGCGAAGTGCTGATGGCGGCGAAAGACGGCGATAACAGGCATTTGATATACGAGACGGCCGATTTGTGGTTTCACTGCATGGTATTATTGTCGCATCGCGGTTTGAGGGTGGAAGATGTGGCAAACGAGCTGGCAAGGCGGCAGGGGGTTTCCGGTTTGGCGGAAAAGGCGGCCAGAAAAAACGGTTGAATGGCGGCAGGCCGTCCGGGTGGAATTTTAATGGTTGAAACGCCGCCCCTTGGGGCGTTAGAATCGGGGACGGGGCAACACACGGGGTTGCGCAAAATGTGTTGCCCCGAGTATTGGGGCATTTGAATAACGATGCCGCACTTGGTTGGCGGCTCGAAACGGTTAAGGAAAAAAATGACCGACTGTATTTTCTGCAAAATTGCCGATAAACAGATTCCCGCATCCGTGGTTTACGAAGACGGCGAGATGCTGTGTTTCAAAGATATCCATCCTGCCGCACCGGTGCACCTGTTGCTGATTCCCAAACTGCATTTGGATTCGCTGGCACATGCCGAAGGACAGGACGCGCTGTTGGGGCGTTTGATGGCGAAAGTGCCGCAGATTGCCCGCGAACACGGCCTGACCGACGGGTTTAAAACCCAAATCAATACCGGCAGGGCAGGGGGGCAGGAGGTTTTTCATTTGCATATCCATATTATGGGCAGGCCTGTTTCCGCGTAGTCCCATGTGCGGCCTGCAGGGTATTTTGAAATATAAGGAGTTGGAAAAATGGGCGCTTGGTCTCTCGGGCATTGGATAGTCGTTTTGCTGGTGGTGGTATTGTTTTTCGGCACGAGCAAATTGCGTAATTTGGGCAAGGATTTGGGCGGTGCGGTGCATGATTTCAAAAAGGGTTTGAACGAAGGTTCGGAGGAAGCCGCCGCCGACAAAACGGCAGGGCGGCAAAAAGACGACAAGCAGGTTTAAGTCATGTTTGATTTCGGATTCGGCGAACTGCTGTTGGTCGGCGTGGTGGCCCTGGTGGTGTTGGGACCCGAAAGGCTGCCTGAAGTGGCCAGGACGGCCGGCGTGTGGCTGGGGAAAATCCGCCGTATCGCATCCGATGTAAAGGAGGAATTCGGGCGGCAGGTGGAAGCGGCGGAATTGCGCGATGTGAAGGCACAGTTGGATTCGGCGGTGCAGGACGTGCAAAATGGCCTTTATGATGCCGCCAAAGGTGTGCCTCCGGGCCATTTGCCCGCCTGGGAACGCCTGCCGCCGCAGCGAACCCCCGCCGATTTCGGCTTGGACGAATACGGTAATCCTTCGGATGAACCAGTGCGGGAATGGCCGGCCGCCTGCGGAGGCCTGCATATTGTTACTTTGCGCCGTCAGGCAATGAACCGCCGCCGCGAGATGAGGCCGCGTTTCCGCCCGCGCCCGCAATTGCGCGTGCGCCGCCATGCCGTGCGCCAAAATATCCGGTGAGGCCGATATGACCGAACAGCCAAACGGGCAAACGCAAACTTTGGCCGAACATTTAATCGAGTTGCGCCGCCGTCTGATTTGGACGTTGCTGGTGATTCTTGCCGCCTTTTTGGCGGTAATACCTTTTGCCCAAAATGTTTATGTGTTCGTGGCGCAACCGTTGATGGCTTCGCTGCCCAAGGGGACGGGTATGATTGCGACCGATGTGGTCGCGCCGTTTTTCGTGCCGGTAAAGGTGGCGCTGATGGCGGCTTTTTTGCTGACTTTGCCGCATACGCTGTATCAGGTGTGGGCTTTTGTCGCGCCCGCGCTTTACCGCAATGAAAAACGGCTGGTTGTGCCTTTGGTATTGTCCAGTATGCTGTTGTTTGTTTGCGGTATGGCGTTCGCCTATCTTTTGGTGTTCCCGCTGGTATTCAGGTTTTTGGCCGGGATTACGCCCGAAGGGGTAAGTATGGCGACGGATATCGATAAGTATTTGTCGTTTGTGCTGGGTATGTTTGTGGCATTCGGCGCGGTGTTCGAAGTGCCGGTCGTGGTGCTCCTGCTCCACCGAATGGGCGTGGTGCCGCTGGAACGGATGCGGGCGGCGAGGCCTTATGTGGTGGTCGGCGCTTTCGTGGTGGCCGCCGTGATTACGCCGCCCGATGTTTTGTCTCAGGTGTTGATGGCCTTGCCCATGATTCTGCTGTATGAGGCGGGCCTGTTGTGTGCGGGGTGGTTCAAACCGGCAAAAAGCGGTGGAGGATAGGCGCAGGCGTTATGTGCCGCAATCCAAGCCGTCCGGTTTTCAGGCGGCTTTTTCGTCGTCCAACGCCCCAACGGCCAGTTTCAGCCAGTCTATCGCCAGTTGCCGGTATTCGCCAAAGGCATCGTATAGGGCATCTTCGCTCAGTATGCTGTATTCGCCTAGAGTTTCCGTTGTCAGCGGCAGGCCGTCTGAAACGGCTTGGAAATATCGGCCGTATTCGCCGTTTTCATAAAATTCGATCATTTGCCGCATCAGTTGTTCGCTGCGCCGCCATTGCGCCTGTGCCGCTTCCAGTTGCGGCTGCAGAGTCAGCCATTCGCGGTATAGGGTTTGGATTTCGTTGATGCGTGCCTGTGCCTGAGGCAGGTTTATGGGATTGCTCATCAAAATTTCCTTAATAATTGAAAATGCAAGTTTTTTATCTACATGCCCAGTTCGTTCAAGAAGCGGATGTCGTCCGCCCAGCCGGATTTCACTTTGACCCAAACTTGTAAAAATACTTTGCAGTCGAACAGTTTTTCCA
>CAUVCE010000093.1:0-7076 GCA_963550425.1 uncultured Neisseria sp. | reverse complement strand
CCGCGCCCAAATGTTTTTGGTTTGGCCGAAATCCAGCTGTTCGACGGTAAAGCCGGTTTTTTGCAGGCGTCCGGCCAGCAGTTCCTGACAGCCTTGGTCGTCGGGGGTGACGGACGGGCGGGAAATGAGTTGTTTGGCCAAGGCCAAAGCGGCGGTGTCGGTCATAATTGCGCTTTCGTCAATCAGGCCGCCTGAAACCCGTTCAGACGGCCTGTTTAATGGGTTTACAAGCCCGAACGGGCAGACGGATTGTAACAAGTTTCAAAAAAAAACACATCGTTTGCCCGTTTGTGGGGATTTTGGCGTTATTCGATATAGACCAATTTGGCGCGTTTCACATTGCACAACAACTCATAAGCGATTGTGCCGGCGGCGGCGGCCACCTCGTTCACACTTACCTTGTCGCCCCACAGCTCCACCTCCGTGCCGACGCCCTCGTGCGAATCGGCCAGTTCGACGGTCATCATATCCATAGACACGCGGCCGAGTATGCGGCTGCGCCTGCCATTGATGGCGACGGGCGTGCCTGTGGCGGCGCGGCCGGGGTAACCGTCCGCATAACCTCCGGCAACCAGTCCAGTCCGTGTGGAACGTTTGGTATAGAAAGACGCGCCGTAGCCGATGGGCTCGTGCGGCTGCAGCACGCGCTCGCCGAAGACCTCGCCTGCCAGGCGCATAACCGGCCTGATACGCGGGTCATTTTCCAAGAACGGATCGATTCCGTACAAAGCCAGCCCCGCCCTGCCCCAATCGCGCCTTGCCTGCGGATAGGCCAGCATGGCGGCCGAATTGGCCAAACTCTCCTCACCCGCCAAACCGGCGCAGGCGGCATCGAAGGCCTCGATCTGCATTTCCGTCATACCGCGTTCTTCCTCGTCGGCGCAGGCGAAATGGGACATCCTGACCACGCCCTCCACCCTTCCGCTCTGCACCAGCGCGGTATAGGCGGAAGAATAATTCTGCGGGAAAAACCCGCCCCGGTGCATACCCGAATCCATTTTCAGCCACACCCTTGCCGGCTTTTGCCAATTGTGCCGGAGCAAAGCCTCAAGCTGCCACTGGCTGCCGACCACAGGCCACAGGCCGTAAGCGTCCACTTGGGCATATTCGGCCGCATCGAACACCCCCGCCAGCAACACAATCGGCGAAACAATTCCCGATTCGCGCAGCAACCTGGCCTCTTCCAAACAAGCCACGGCGAAACCGTCTGCCAAATCCTCCAAAGCCAAGGCACAGCGTACCGCGCCGTGCCCGTAGGCATTGGCCTTTACCACCGCCAGCAATTTTTTGCCGTGTATCTGTTTCAAAGTTTGATAATTTTCGCGTAAACGGTCCAAACGGATTTCGGCGCGCAGAGGTCGCATAATGATTTCCTTTGAAGGGACGGGAAACACAAGCCGCCTGAAAATAGGAAAAACTTCTCAGACGGCCTTGGAAAAGAGGAAACGATTATAGGCTGATTCACCTGCTTTTAAAAGCAGGCGTAAAAAAGGGGGAAAATCTAAAAAAAAATGCACTCATTTTTTCAAATGAGTGCCAAGTCTACAAAGGAGAAATAGAGGAGAAACTGTCAAGCCGCCAGATGGTCGGCGACTCAACGGTTCGCATTATGCAGAAGAACCTTTCACAAGTCAAATGAAACCATCAATATTTTCGATAAATGCCATTTCCTTTGCAAAAATCAACACAAACAAACAAAAAAGACGCAAATGAACAAAATATTTTCAAATACGAACCAGAAAAACAGATAAACGGCCGTTAAAATTTCGGCATGGCAAAAAAAGCACCCGTAAAAACGGGTGCGAAATTCAACATTTTAGAAAGGAGAGAGCCTTACCGGCAACTGTTCGCACTCACCGGCAAGACCGAGACATTATCCTTCATCCCTCCTGCAACGTCAAGATTTTTTACAGGCGCCATGACTACGGCAAGGCTTCAGCCATAACGCCGGCAAAAATCCTCCATAAAGCCGACCAGCGCATCCACGCCCGCAGGCGGCATGGCATTATAAATACTGGCGCGCAGGCCGCCCAAAGACTTATAACCCCGCAATTGGCGCAGGCCGCACAAAGCCGCCTCCTCGACGAACCGCCCGTCCAAAACGGCATCGCCCGTACTGAAAACGACATTCATCTTGGAACGCGCGTCAGGCTTAATGTCATTGCAATAAAAGCCGCCGCTGCCGTCAATGGCGGCATAAAGCCTTTCCGCCTTCACATTATTGACCTTTTCCATTTGGGCGATACCGCCCTGAGCCTGCAGCCAGCGCAACACCAGTCCGGCGACATAAATCGGATAAGTGGCCGGCGTATTGTACATGCCCTGCCTGTCCAAATGCGCCCGATAATTCCACACGGACGGCACACGGCTGCCGCAGCGGTCAAGCAAATCCTCGCGGATGATGACGATGGTAACGCCGGCCGGCCCCAGATTCTTTTGCGCGCCGGCATAAATCACGCCGAAATCGGCCACATTTACCGGCCGCGACAAAATTTCCGACGACATATCGCAAAACAAAGGAGGTGAACCGTCGGGCAGGCGCGGCATTTTCGCATACTGCAGGCCGTTTACGGTCTCATTCGACACAAAATGCACAAAAGCCGAATCGCGCCCGACATCCCATTCCGATACCGGCGGCAGATCCTTATACCCGCAGGCCGCGCCGCCGTCTGCAGCCGTATGCACCTGCGCCCGCGTAACCAACGCCATCTGGCTGTGGGCGATTTTCGACCAATTGCCGGTAATCACCGAATCGATGCGTCGGAAACCGTCGGCAAAATTCATCGCCACCTGACAAAACTGCGCGCTTGCCCCGCCCTGCAAAAACAAAATGCGGTAATTGGGCGGAATGGCCATCAACCGGCGCAAATCCTGTTCGGCGTGATAAAGGATGCTTTCAAACTCGGCCGAACGGTGGCTCATACTCATCACGGGGATGCCGGTTCCCTGATAATCGTGCATTTCCTGCCGCGCAGTTTCCAATACGCAGGCCGGCAACACGGCGGGGCCTGCGGAAAAATTATAAATCGGTGTGGTCATCATGATTGCCTGCTCCAAATTAAAATACCCAAACAGCCGCAACGGCGTTACGGCGGAACGCCCGCACGCGGCCAAAGCCTTGGCGCACCCCGCATCACAAATTTTTGCAAATTGGCGGCCAAACAGGCTTTCAGGCATCTGCCGCCTTCGATTCTATGCCCGCATCCCCGCCCGCGCAAGCCAAATACCCCAAGGGCGGCGACCGGACGACAAACCCCGTCCGCCAGACGGCAAACCGAACAAAACGGCCGAAAACACTTTCGTTTTCACAACAGATACGATATAATTCCTCCAATTTTTCATCAGGATTCATTTATTTTCCCCTCATTATTTATGAAACGGGGGGTAAGGAATCCGTTTGGAAGGCATCCTTCCAAACCGGGGTGTACGCATCCCGTGCGTTGATACCTGTTCAACTGAGAAATGGCCAAACGGCCATTTTTTTATTTTTCATCGGAGCAAAATGGACATTCAACCCCTTTTGGATAAGACCCTGCCCGGATTGGGCTACGAACTGGTGAATTTCGAAATGACCCCCCAAGGCACACTTCGCGTGTTCATAGACAAAGAAGGCGGCATCACCGTGGAAGACTGCGCCACCGTCAGCAACCACCTGAGCCGCCTGTTTGCCGTAGAAGGCATAGACTACAAAAATCTGGAAATATCCAGCCCGGGACTCGACCGCCCTTTGAAAAAGGCCGCCGATTTCTCCCGCTTTGCCGGACGGGAGGCCAAAATCAAAACGCGGCTGCCGGTAGACGGTCGCAAAAACTTTGCCGGGCGCATCGAAGGCTGCGAAAACAATACCGTTACCCTGTCCTTCGAAGGCCAAACCGCCCTCATCGGATTGGACAATATAGACAAAGCCCGACTGAAACCGGAATTCAAATTCTAAAACAAATAGGAGACTGAGCATGAGTCGCGAAATGCTGCAGCTGGCCGAGGCATTGGCCAGCGAGAAAAACGTAGAACCCGATGTCGTATTCGAAGCGCTGGAATTCGCCCTGTCTACCGCCGCCAAGAAAAAAACCGGCCGCGAAAACATGGATGTGCGCGTCGAAATCGACCGCCATACCGGCGAACACCGCACCTTCCGCCGCTGGCTGATTGTCGCCGACGAAGACTATACTTATCCCGATATCGAAAAAACCATAGAGGAAATCCAGGAGGAAATCCCCGGCACCGATATCCAAATCGGCGAATATTACGAAGAGCAAATCGAAAACGAAGGCTTCGGCCGCCAAGCCGCCATGACGGCCAAACAAATCATCCTGCAGCGCATCCGCGACGCCGAACGCGAAAAAGTCCTGAACGAGTTTCTCGCCACCCGCGAAGACATCGTTACCGGCACGGTAAAGCGTGTCGAACGCCACGGCATCATCGTTGAGGTCGTCCCCGGCAAACTCGACGCGCTGATTCCCCGCGACCAGTGCATCCCCCGCGAAAACTTCCGCAGCAACGACCGCATCCGCGCCCTGTTCCTGCGTGTCGACGAACTGGGGCAGTCCGGCCGCAAACAGGTCGTTTTAAGCCGCTCGTCGCGCGAATTTCTGGCCAAACTGTTCGAACAGGAAGTACCCGAAATCGCAGACGGCCTGTTGGAAATCCGCGAAGTCGCCCGCGACCCCGGACACCGCGCCAAAATCGCCGTCAAGGCCAACGACCAGCGCATAGACCCGCAGGGAACCTGCATCGGCGTGCGCGGCAGCCGCGTCAATGCCGTTACCAACGAAATCGGCGGCGAACGCATAGACGTGGTGCTGTGGTCGCCTGAAACCGCCCAATTCGTCATCAACGCCCTGTCGCCTGCCGAAGTAAGCCGCATCGTCATCAACGAAGACGACCATGCCGTAGACGTAATTGTTGCAGAAGACCAACTGGCGCTGGCCATAGGGCGCGGCGGGCAAAACGTCCGCCTGGCCGCCGACCTGACCGGCTGGCAGCTCAACATCATGACCGTGGCCGAGGCCGAGGAACGCCACGCCGCCGAAGATGCCGCCATCCGCGGCCTGTTTACCGGGCATTTGGGCATAAATGACGAGACTGCCGACAAATTGGTACAGGAAGGCTTTGCGGCATTGGAGGAAGTAGCCTATGTGCCGGTGGAGGAACTGCTGGAAATCGGCTTTGGCGCCGAAGAGGCGGAAAACCTGCGCAACAAGGCGCGCGATGCCGTGCTGACCTTGGCCATGGCCAAAGAGGAAAAAATCGAAGCCGTGGAAGAAAGCCTGCGTACATTGGAGGGCGTAGACGAAGACATGCTGCGCGATTTGGCGCAGGCCGGCATCACCACCCGCGACGGGCTGGCCGAGCTTTCCATTGACGAACTGATTGAAATTACCGGTGAAACCGAAAATGCCGAGAAAATCATTCTCGCCGCACGCGCCCACTGGTTTACAGAAACCGAACGACAGGGGGAATAAGCATGAGTAACAAGACCGTAGCCCAATTTGCCGCCGAACGCGGCCAGAGTGTCGAGTGGACGCTCGAATATTTGAAGAAGCGGAACATACACAAAACCGGCGGCAGCGACATCCTGACCGAACAGGAACAATCCCTGCTGGCGGCGGCGGCCGTCCGCTCCGTCAATCGGACCACCGTGGAAAAAAGCACCGTGGGCGGCGTAAAAGTGGAAACCCGCCGCAGCCGCCGCATGGCCATTGCACCTGTCGATGTGCCGCCTGCCGCGCCGGCAACCCCCGATGAAACGGTGCCGGTGCAGGAGAACCCCGCACCCGTTCGGGAACCCGCAGTTGCCGCGCCGCAAGAAAGTGATCAGGCCGCCCGCCGGGCAGCCGCCGAAGCAGAAGCCGCCGCCATCCGCGCGAAGGCTGCGGCACGCGCCGAAGCCGAAAAAACGCAAAAAGCCGAACCTGCCGCCGAAGCAAAACCGAATAACGCCGAAAGCAAACAAACCCCTCCGGCGGCAGATAAAAACGCAAAAAGCGGCGGCAACGGCGGCCGCGAGCGCAACCGCCGCGAGCGCAAGCCTAAAGAGAAAAAGCCCGAGCCGCTGCCCCAGCCCGTAGAAGTGGTCAATGCGGCCGAGGCGGAACGCCGTGCCGAAGAGGAACGCCGCGCCCAAGCCTTCCGCGAACACCAAGCCGCATTGTTGCGCGAAAAACAAGAGCGGCAGGAACGCCAAGAGCGGCGCGAGGCAGCCAAGAAACAGGCGGCCGAAGAAGCGCGCGCCGCCAAAGCGGCCAAAGCCGGCGAACAACGTACCGCAAAACCGAGTGAGAAAAAGCCATTATCCACGGCTGCAGCGAAGCCGGCCGCATCGCCCGCCGTTGCCGCAGAACCCAATCCGAGCAGCGGCAGCCGCAAAAAGGACAACCGCCGCAACAACCGCGATGACGAAGGGCAGGGCCGCAACGCCAAAGGCAAAGGCGGCAAAGGCGGACGCGACCGCAATGCGCGCGGCAGCGGCGACGACGAGCGTGTGCGCAGCGGCAAAAAAGGCAAGAAACTCAAACTCGAGCCGAACCAACACGCCTTCCAAGCACCGACCGAACCCGTCGTTCACGAGGTTTTGGTTCCCGAAACCATCACAGTGGCCGATTTGGCGCACAAAATGGCCGTCAAAGGCGTGGAAGTGGTCAAAGCCCTAATGAAGATGGGCATGATGGTTACGATTAACCAATCGCTCGATCAGGAAACCGCCCTGATTGTGGTGGAAGAACTCGGCCACATCGGCAAACCCGCTTCCGCAGACGACCCCGAAGCCTTCTTGGACGAAGGCGGGGAACATGTCGAAGCCGAAGCCCTGCCGCGTCCGCCCGTCGTTACGGTAATGGGGCACGTCGACCACGGCAAAACCTCGCTGCTCGACTATATCCGCCGAGCCAAAGTGGTTCAGGGCGAAGCGGGCGGCATTACCCAGCATATCGGCGCATACCATGTCAAAACCCCTCGCGGCGTGATTACCTTCCTCGACACGCCCGGACACGAAGCATTCACCGCCATGCGCGCACGCGGCGCGAAAGCCACCGACATCGTGATTCTGGTGGTTGCCGCCGACGACGGCGTGATGCCGC
>CAUVCE010000092.1:0-7104 GCA_963550425.1 uncultured Neisseria sp. | reverse complement strand
GTTTTTCTGGGGGGGGGTTTTTTTTTTCCGCCCATTTTTTTTTTCCGGGGGGCCAATTTTGTGACCCGGTCAAATGGGGGGTTGGGGGGGGGGGGGGGGGGCCGGCAGTCATCATATTCATATCAAAACGCTCGCCGTTGGAGGTTTTTCTGCCGTGGAAGCCGGGGCCGTACCATGAGGCCTTGCCGGTTTGACTGAAAGTTTCTACTTTCTTACTCGGATAATAGCGTTTTCCCGCCACCTTATAACTCATGTTTGCCGTTTTATGCAGCGGTTCGGCTTGGGCAACCGCATCGGGGACAAATTGCCCGTTGCTGTGGCCGACTGCCGGTGCCAAACCCCTGACACCCGCCGCAGCGGGTTCGACAGCAGTGCTGGCGGCTGATAGGGCGGCGAATACGCCGATGAAGAAGGTATTTTTTGCTTTAGTCAAAATGTGTTCCTGTTCCGGAGTTGATAACGCAAAGGCCGCTTCTTACAGTTTTACCGCACCTGCCGGCACGGTTGCAAAACTCAGGCGGCGTTTCGGGCGTTGTTGTGTCTATTGGCCGCCCGAAAAACCGTTTTGCCGCCAAGCCTCAAACAGGATGACGGCCACGGTATTGGAAAGATTCATGCTTCTGCTGCCGGCCTTCATGGGCAGGCGGATTTTTTGCGCCGAGGGCAGTTCATCCAAAATATCAGCCGGCAGGCCGCGTGTTTCAGGGCCGAACAGGAAGATATCGCCTTCTCGGAAAACCGCCTGGTCAGGACGGGTATGCCCCTTGGTGGTCAGCGCGAAGATGCGCCGTCCTTTCAGGACGGTCAGGCAATCGGCAAAGTTTTCGTGTACGGTTATGCTGGCAAACTCGTGATAGTCCAACCCCGCCCGTTTCATTTTACTCGAATCAAGCGGGAAACCCAGCGGTCTGACCAAGTGCAAATCCGCGCCGGTATTGGCGCACAGTCGGATAATATTGCCGGTGTTCGGCGGGATTTCCGGCTGGTATAAGACAACAGTAAACATAAAATCATATACTTAAAACTTCGGCTAATATGCACGACAATGTTTTTCTCCGTCAAGGCTTTTTCATTTCTTCCCATATGGCCGGCAGCCGATATCGGCATCAGATTCCCGCCTGACTTGGCATTCGGCTAGGTTCGGCCAATGTTGCGTTTCTGGTCGCAATATTGCCGATTAACGGCAAATTGCGGTTTTTAACATTTCAACCTATGCAAAAGACCCTTAATCCGTCAATTTCATTTTGGCCTGCATCAGTGTCCAACAATATAAACAACCCGCACCCGCATGCTTTAACTTACGGCATAATTCGGCCAAGGTCGCGTTTGTGGTCGCCACATCGTCTATCAGCAGTAAATTCAGGCCTTCGACATCTCCTTCTATGCAAAATACGCCCGCCGCGTTTCGTTGCCGTTCGACAAGCGGCAAGGTGCTTTGCGCCGGCGCAGGCCGCCTGAAAACGGTATCCTCCGACAACACGGGCAAGCCATAATCCGCCGCCAGAATCCTTGCCAATTCTTCACATTGGTTGAAGCCCCGCTCAAGCCGCCGTTCCCGGCTCAAAGGAATGGCCAAAACGCCGTCTATATCGGCATCTTCCAACCAGGGGGGCGGCAGGTGCATCATCAATTCCGACAACACGAAACGCAATTCTATGTGTCGGCGGAATTTATATTCGTGCAAAATCCCGCTTAACGGGGGTGCATAGTAGGCCGATGACCACAACTTATCAAAGGGAGGGGGATTCTTTTGGCAGGTGATGCAGGGGGACAGGCCATCGCCCATGCTGCCGCACTGCGGGCAGACATATTCTGCCGACACGGCCAAATCAAGCAGGTCTTGCAAACAGTCGGGACAGGTACTGCCTTCGGTTGGAGCGTGGCATAATGAACAATTTGCGGCCGTTTTAAAAAATAATGAGGAAAGGAAGGACATGACGGAACATTCTTCGGTAGTTTTAGTACACGGTTGGGCGGCCAACGGCCATGTCTTTGACGGCCTGCGCCCGCTGCTGCCGGCAAACTGGCGGGTGGATGCGCCCGATTTGGACGGACATGGCGGTACGGACTTGGATGCGGACGGTTTCGACATCGTCCGTGCCGCCGACACATTGGCAAAACGCCTTGCAGACGGCAGCGATCTGCTGGGTTGGTCGCTTGGCGGATTGGTCGCGTTGCACCTGGCGCACCGCCATCCAAAAAAAGTCCGCCGCCTGTGCCTGACGGCCGGTTTTGCCAAACTCCAGGCAGCCACCGATTATCCGCATGGTTTGGCCAAACCGGCGCTGGACAAAATGATCCCGCTGTTTCGGCAGGATTATCCGAAATATATGCGCCAGTTTTTGGAACTGCAACTGCTGCACAATACCGACCGTGCCGATATCATTTCGGCCATCCTGCCCGACATATTGAAAAACGGCACACCAAAAGCCCTGGAAAGCGCATTGGAAGCCCTAAACCGCGCCGATGCCCGCCCGTTGCTGCCTCATATCCGCCAGCCCGTGCTGTTGGTTTATGGCAACAAAGACAGCATCACACCGCCGCGAATGGGGGAATACTTGGCACAAAATCTGCCAAATGCCGAATTGAAGATAATCGACAAGGCGGCACACGCGCCGTTTTTAAGCCACGCGGATAATTTCGCCTCCCTGCTGGCAGGTTTTTTCAACTGAATGCCGCATATTTCAGCATACTGGAAGAGGCAACGCCCGCTCCCAAACAAATCCCGCACTGCCTACCTTGAAAAGGCAGGGTTTCAACTATTGAGGAAATTTTAATGAATGACAACGACCGTTGGCTGATTCACCGTCATTTTGCCGAACAAAATAATGCGCGGCTGGATTTTGTCAAAACCATACCGAAAAATATCATATTGGCCGGTGCGGACGGCGACACCAGCCGCCGCCTGTTGGCCGCACGCTATCCCAAAGCATCATTTAAAGAATATGACGGCCGCGCCGATTTTTTACGCGAAGCCAAAGCCCGCCGCAAAAGCGGCCTGTTGGCCAAACTGACTGGCAAAACCATACCGCAGCACCTGCAGGCCATGCGCGATTCACTGCCTCCCGCCAGTGCCGATATGTTATGGGCAAACCTAAGCCTGCTGACCGAACGCGAAATCCTGCCTGTGTTAAAAGCATGGGCAGAAGCATTGCAAACTGACGGATTGCTGTTCTTTACGCATTTTGGCAGCGAGACCCTGCCGGAAATTACAGGCCGTCTGAACAAAATTGGCATCACTGCCCGCCGTCCGACCCTAATCGACATGCACGACTTGGGCGACATGTTGGCCGACAACGGTTTTTACGACCCCGTAATGGATACCGCCAAACTCAAACTGAACTACAGTGGTGCGGAAACCTTTTGGCAGGATATGGATACGCTGGGCTTATGGCAGGCGATGGATTTTGACGATGAGGCCGCCGCCCGAACGGCTGTAGACACCTGGTTGCGTCAGGGAGAACGCCAAACGGTAACATTGGAAACCATATTCGGCCATGCGGTAAAAAAACTCGTTTTACCCGATGGGGAACAGCCGGTACGGTTTTTCCCACACAAATCCTGATACCGAAACCAAATTCCTTTCGGATATTTCCTTATTTTTCCGGCTGCTTCTTGACACCCGTCCCATCCCTGTTT
This sequence comes from uncultured Neisseria sp., assembly GCA_963550425.1. GTDB lineage: Bacteria > Pseudomonadota > Gammaproteobacteria > Burkholderiales > Neisseriaceae > Neisseria. The sequence goes on along the minus strand of CAUVCE010000092.1, from coordinate 3,465 downwards.
ACAAAATTCACACCGGCCAATTGCGAATTCACAATGGCGGCGCGTATTGCCGACAAAGCCTTGGGTCGGAAAAAATTGCGCCGGTAGGCCAAAACCACGCGGCGGCCGGGTGCGATGCCGTCAAACGGAATAATACTGAACCACAGATGGTCATTTTCAGTCAGAGCGGTGGCGGGCAGCACACTGATGGCCAAACCGCTGGCCACCATATGGCGTATCGTATTGATTGAACTGCCCTGCAACGTATTGGTCAGACCGGCGATTTTTTGTTTGGCTGCCAATTCGCGGCATCCGTCCAACACATTATCGCGCATACAGTTGCCCTCGGTAAGCAGCAATACCTGTTCTTTGGCCAATTCCTGTTGCGTAACCGCATCCAACTCTTCAAAAGGATGGCCTTTTGGCACAATAACAAAGAAAGGCTCGTCATACAAAGGTTCGGTTACCACACCCGGTTCGTGAAACGGCTCGGCGGCCACAATCGCATCCAATTCGCCGCGTTTGAGCAATTCGGTGAGTACATGGGTATAATTTTCCTCAAGCATCAGGGGCATATTTGGCGCAATCTCGCGCAATGACAAAATCAGCTTGGGCAATATATAGGGCGCAACGGTAAAAATCAGGCCGAGTTTGAATGCCCCGTCCAATTCATTTTGTTCCTCGCTGGCCAGTCTCCTGATTACATCCACATCTTCCAACACGCGGCGTGCCTGCGCCACAATTCGTGCGCCGGCCTCCGTGGTAACGACCTCATTGCTGCTACGGTCAAACAACGATACGGCCAACTCTTCCTCCAACTTTTTAATGGCAATCGAAAGAGTCGGCTGGCTGACATGGCAATATTGGGCGGCGCGGCCGAAATGCCGTTCCTGTGCAACGGCGACAATATAGCGCAATTCGGTCAAAGTCATGAATTAAGCCTTCTTGGATTGGTCGGGCAGTGTGATATTGAGTTCCAAAACGTCCAAACCATCCTGTTTTTCTTGAGATATACGGATATCATTCAAAGAAACATTGACGTATTTGGACAATACCTCCAACAACTCCTTCTGCAAGGTCGGCAGATAGTCCGGCCCCTGTGGCTGCACACGTTCCTGTGCAATAATGATTTGCAGGCGGTCGCGTGCGAGTGTGGCCGATTTGGGTTTTTTGCCAAGCAATTTGTCAAGCAACAACATCTCAACCTCCAAACAGGCGTTTCAGGATACCTTTTTTATTCGCCTCCAAAAAACGCATTTCCCTGTCTTCGCCAAGCAGGCGGGCGATAACGTCTTTGTAGGCTTCAGCCACGTCCGAATTGGACTGGTGGATGACGGGCATGCCTGAATTGGATGCTTGCAGCACGCTTTGCGATTCGGGAATCACGCCGATAAGGGGGACGCGCAACAAGTCGCAAATATCCTGCACAGATAACATTTCGCCTTTTTCAACCCGCTCGGGTACATAACGGGTAATCAACAGGTGTTCGACCACCCGTTTGCCCTGCTCCGCCTTGCGCGACTTGCTTTGCAGGATGCCCAAGATACGGTCGGAATCGCGCACGCTGGAAACTTCGGGATTGGTGGTTATGATGGCTTCATCGGCAAAATAAAGCGCCATTAATGCGCCGGTTTCTATACCGGCCGGCGAATCGCAAATAACGAATTCAAAACCCATTGAGGTAACCATTTCCTTCAATACCTGCCCGACCCCCTCGTAGGTCAATGCCTCTTTGTCGCGGGTTTGCGAAGCAGGCAGGATATATAGGTTGTCGCAATGTTTGTCCTTGATAAGTGCCTGATTCAGCGATGCCTCGCCTTGTATGACGTTAATCAGGTCATAGACGACCCGGCGTTCGCAACCCATAATCAGGTCGAGGTTGCGTAGGCCGACATCGAAATCGATGACGGCGGTTTTATGGCCGTTCAATGCCAGTCCGGTTGCGATGCTGGCGCTGGTGGTGGTTTTACCTACGCCGCCTTTGCCTGAGGTTACAACTATGATTTTTGCCACGGTGTTTCCTTTATCTCGGGTTTTATTAAAAATTCCTTAACGGTCGGTATCCCCGCCCTTTCGGATGGGCGGAGATGCAAGATTTGTCCGGAAGGGGCAGGCGTTCCGGCAGTATGGTTATGAAGTTTATATGGCTGTAGCATAGGTTCGGACTATGGCATAGGTTATGTATAGTGGATTAACAAAAACCGGCACATCGTTGGCTCACCCTGTCCTGATTTTGTTAATCCGCTACAAACCTGCTGCCTTTACCTGTTGATTTTTCTATATGCCGAACCATCAGCCCTCGATTGCGCTGATAACCAACCGGTCATCCTGCAAATAAATTTGTACGGCCTGCTTATGCAGGTGTTTGGGCAAATCCTGTTCGAAATTGCGGTAAATACCGGCCACGGAAACAAGTTCCGCCTGCATGGAATGAATAAAGATGCGTGCGTCGCGGCGGCCTTTTGCCCCTGCCAGCGCGCGACCCCGCATAGGCGCGTAGATATGGATGTTGCCATCGGCAATCAGTTCCGCCCCCTGACTGACAATGCCGGTAACTATCAGGTCGGCATTTTCGGCATAAACCTGTTGGCCGGTACGCACGGGATTGGAAACAAATATGGTGGGGGCGGCCTTGCCGGCTTTGTGTTCCTGTGTTCCGGTATCCTCGGATATTTTCTCTCCCTGTCCGTCTTGTTCCGGCGGCGGAGCTTCGCTAAATGCCAAGCCGTTTTCCAAGGCAATACGCGCCCATATGCCGTCATGGTGGGAAATGGCGGCCAAAGGCAGGCCGTGGTTGCGAAACAGGGAAACGATGGCGGCGGTATCTATACCTGACGGGGCAAAAGCCTGCAAGTCCAGCACCAGTGGAAGGTTGAGTTCGCGGTATTGGACAGCCCTTTCGTCCAATGTATGCGACCATTGTGCAATGTCCGTGTCGTTGGGTTGCACGGCCAACGCATTCAATCGGGCAGATTTGACCTCGAAAACGGGTTTCATCAAAATTCCTTATTGCTTGCTTAAAATCCCTTCTCGGGGTTGCAAAAGTTGATGATATTTAGGCATCAATGGATAAAATTTATCTTTTTATATATATTTATCAAAATTATAAATTATATAGTGTTTTTTTCAATTTTTTATCCGTTTGGTATATATGAATTGCCCTGCCGAATGCTATAAAATTTTTCAATTATGTGAGTTTACTGTATTTAACGGCACGCTTCAATCATGTTTTTGACGGTATGGATATAGCTGCCATAGGTTGCTTTTTATCAAATAGGGTTTGATAACAGTGTATTTATGGCGGGAAACCTGTCCGATTCCCGCCTGACAATACATAGACAATGCCTTACAGGCAATCCTGTTCGTTGGCCAGCATTTCTTCCAATGTTTCTCGGCGGCGGACGATTTTGGCTTCATTGCCGTTGACCAGCACTTCGGCCGCACGCGGGCGGGTGTTGTAGTTGCCCGCCATGCTGGAAGCGTATG
>CAUVCE010000091.1:0-7221 GCA_963550425.1 uncultured Neisseria sp. | reverse complement strand
GCACTTGCATGGGGTGCAAGGGGTCGAAGGTTCGAATCCTTTCACTCCGACCAAAAAATCAAAAAGCCTGATTTCTAAAATCAGGCTTTTAACTTTTTTAAATCTACAAGCATAACAAAAGCCGTCCAGAAAATTCCGAACAGCCTTTACACATGTCCATTGGTTTTCATAAATATGCCAAACCTATTGGGAAACCCTGATGCCGGCACTAATACTGTTGTAACTTTGCGCTTGCATATTATTGGCGTTTAAAAAAGACGATACCAAGTCTTTGCAGCAACCGCAGCAGGTAGCGACCCCCAATTGAGCCTGCAAATCGTCCAAACTGGAAGCACCGGCGGCAACAGTTTCCTTAATTTGGTGGTCGGTAATGGCGTTACAGATACAGACGAACATAAAAAATCCTAAGTAATAGTGTTTATGTAGCAGGTTAAATACAAATCAGGATAAGGCGATGTTTCAACACAGGGTCGCACATAAGGCGCAGCCCTATGAAGCTAAAGGCAACGCCATACAGACTGACTTGCTAAAAAATAAGATTCAATTTCGTTCGCAATATAAATGGAAACGGTTTTTATTGCAAGTAGGTAAAATAAATAATATCGGCCTAAGTGCAGCAAAAACGCATCAACTTCAAACCCGCCGCCGTCCACAACAACGAACCGAAAACATGAAGCAGGGCAGTTATGATGGCTTGCGCGTAACGTTGCTCCTGCAACATATCGATGATTTCCAACGAAAATCCCGAAAAAGTTGTCAAACTGCCGAGCAGTCCGGTCATAAACCACAGCTTCCAATAAGGAGACAAAGCGGGAAAAAATCCGGCCGCCCCTGCAGCCAGCCCGATGAGCAACGCCCCCAGCCAATTTGCAGCCAATGTGCCACAAGATAACAGGGAGGTAAGCGGATTAAGCCACAAACCCAGCAACCAGCGGGCGGCAGCGCCAAAAACCGCCCCGACGGCAACCGCCGCGAGCGAGGCCAAAATAGGCGTATTCATCAAATTTTCCTATCCTTAAAGATATAACGAATCAAATTTGGGACAAAAAATAATTATTTCAAAATACAAACAACAAAAACCTAACCGAATCCCGCAAAAAAAATGATGACGTTTATCATACGGAAAGGCCGTACGTTGTCGGTTTGGCGGCAAACCAAACAGACATATGGGATTTCTGTTTGCTGCCGAAACACGTTAAAATGCCGCCCCGAATGTAATTGATATAATTTAACCGCTTATGTTTTGGATGTTATTGAGTGTATTGCTGTCTGTGGCGATTTTATTTTTATTTTGGCAGCACAGACAGTGGGAAAAGGATTGGTTGCGGGATTTGGAAAATGAAAATAGGGAAGAAGGCAGGGGAGGCAATAGGATACTCGAGAAATCAGATTGGATAGGACTCAGCCGGCAAAAATTGGAGGATGGCGGCCGTTTTATCATGGGCAACCTGCAGCAGGCAGAGGCAAACGTACGGTTGTTTTGGCAGTCGCGCATGGGTTTGCGCAGCAATCGGAAGCGGCCGGAGGCAGAAAAAGATAACACAACCGTCAATGAAAATCGGGACAGGCGGGAAATCCCCTTATTCGGTGCGGCGGTGCAAAAATCCGTTAAAACGGGTTTGGTACACCCGCCCGCTCCAAAGCTGATTGACGATGCCGGGCCTTACCGTCCAAGCAGGATGCCGCCTCCTGATGCGGAAGTCATCGCGCCAGAAGAAATCGATAAATTTCTGCAGCAGAAGACTGCAGAAGAAACCGAGATACCTGAACATGAGGCCAAAGAGGTTATCGAGCCCGATGAGGCAGTCCGAAGCCTGCACGCGTCCAGACAGGAACGCAACGTGAAAATGCAATGGTATGGCAATTACGGTGTGGAAGAAGTCAAACCTTTGCCGCCAGCCGGAAATTTATCGGTAATCGGAACGGACGATGTGGCCATCCTTCATACGCGCGAACGTTCAAACGAAAGGCGCGCCGTGCTTCAACAGAAAATAATGGCTTTGGAAACCATTGATGCCGATGAAATTATCAATGAAATGCGAAATAAGGAAATGCGGCAGGCAGATATATCCAAAACCTCAGTCGGGCGCTTAAAAGAACAAAACAGGGAAAAACTATGGCAGGCGCACCGTCAAAACCGTCAGGCAGAAGCACCTGAAGTGATCAGTGAGGAAGAAATACGCGCCAATCTGAATAAGGGCGTGGCACCGGTCAGCCGCCGCCTGCGCCGAATCAGTACCCGGTGGGAAGACATGAAGCATGATAATGCCGTTTCGGCAAATGCGCCCAATGCGTCAAAACCCGATACGGACAAATTTGCATCGGCCGCCAGAAAACGGCGGGACAGTGCCATCAGTACCCGCTACGAACCTTATCCGAAACAGGCAAAACGGGTGAGAGTCCCACCACCTGACGCCACCGTGGTCGAGCCTCCGGAGGTGCCGGAAGTGCCTGTCCCCGTTATCGATATCCCGCCGCCTGCCGCCGTGGCCTTCTCTGCCGATATGTTGCCCCGTCAGGCCGATGAGGCAGCCAAAGATGTTTGGAACGAACCATTGGCGGAAGAAGGCGGCTGGCCTGCGCCAAGCGATGACGGACGGTCGGAAACGGATTGGACAAGGGTTTTTGGCGGCGAGCCGGAGCAACGGGATGAAAATATATCGCTGCAAAATACTTGGGAGGATAGGCAGGAAGATGATTTGCCGCCCGTCAAAGAATCCGTGCCTGATGACGACGTTTCGAAAGATTGGTTCGCCGATGCCGCCCCGCCTGCCGCCTACCGCCTGCCGGATTTGGGCCTGTTGAAAGCTGCCAGCTACAATCCCGAAGCCGCGCAAAGCGAAGAGCAGCTGTTGGAAAACAGTATCACGATAGAGGAGAAACTGGCGGAGTATAAGGTTCGCGTAAAGGTATTGGAGGCTTATGCGGGGCCGGTGATTACCCGCTATGAAATCGAACCGGATGTCGGTGTGCGCGGCAATGCGGTATTGAACCTGGAAAAGGATTTGGCGCGTTCTTTGGGGGTGGCGGCGATTCGGGTGGTGGAGACGATACCGGGTAAAACCTGTATGGGCTTGGAATTGCCCAATCCGAAACGGCAGATGATACGCCTGAGCGAGATTTTTGATTCGCCCGCCTTTGCCGAATCCAAGTCCAAATTGACTTTGGCTTTGGGGCAGGATATTACCGGCCAGCCCGTCGTTACCGATTTGGCCAAAGCGCCGCACCTTTTGGTCGCGGGTACGACCGGTTCGGGTAAGTCGGTGGGGGTGAATGCGATGATTTTGTCTATGTTGTTTAAGGCGACTCCCGAAGAGGTACGCATGATTATGATAGACCCGAAAATGCTGGAATTGAGTATTTATGAGGGCATCCCCCATCTGCTTGCACCGGTGGTAACGGATATGAGGCTGGCCGCCAATGCGTTGAATTGGTGCGTGAACGAGATGGAGAAACGCTACCGCCTGATGAGTTTTGCCGGCGTGCGCAATTTGGCCGGTTATAATCAGAAACTTGCCGAAGCGGGTGCGCGCGGCGAAAAAATCGCCAATCCGTTCAGTCTGAATCCGTCCGAACCCGAACCTTTGGAAAAGCTGCCGTTCATTGTGGTGGTGGTGGATGAGTTTGCCGATTTGATGATGACTGCGGGCAAGAAGATTGAGGAGTTGATTGCCCGTATCACGCAAAAGGCCAGGGCGGCGGGTATTCATTTGATTTTGGCAACGCAGCGGCCGAGCGTGGATGTGATTACGGGTTTGATTAAGGCCAATATCCCTACCCGTATCGCGTTTCAGGTGTCGAGCAAAATCGACAGCCGTACAATCCTCGACCAAATGGGGGCGGAAAATCTGCTGGGGCAGGGCGATATGTTGTTTTTGCCGCCTGGAACGGGTTATCCTCAACGTGTGCACGGGGCATTTGCCTCCGATGAGGAAGTTCACGGCGTGGTGGAGTATTTGAAGCAGTTTGGCACACCCGATTATGTGGACGATATTTTGGCCAACAGCGCGGACAGTGATTTTCCGTCTGTTTTGGGAGGCGAGGGACGCGGAGGCGAAGGCGGCGATCCTTTGTATGACAAGGCGGTGGCCTGTGTGGTTGAAACGAATAAGGCAACAATTTCTTCCGTACAGCGCCGTTTGAATATCGGTTATAACCGTGCGGCCAATCTGATGGAGCAGATGGAGGCGGACGGCGTGGTCTCGCCCGCAGATGCTTCGGGCAAGCGTACGGTGTTGGCACGGGGCGGCAGTCATTTGGGCGGGGAATGATTTTTTTTCAATATCGGGCAGCCAGTCTTGCCATATGTCGAAGGAAGGTATGTGCTGTGAGTGATAAAGGTTCTCTCGTTGATGAAAGAATACGCAGGCTGTGGCGGAAAACCGCCCGCCCCTGCACGGCGTTTGAAACGGGCGGTTTCCGACCGGCGGGTGATGACCGTGAAAACTGGATAGGCTGCGTGTTTTTGTGCAAGCCGGAAGAGGCGGAAAAACCGGTTACGGATAATGATGGCAAGCCGCTCTATCTGCCGGCGCAGTTTTACCTGCCCGATTTGCCCTATGTGCCCGAACAACTGCGTCATATTGCCCGGCCGACGGTGTTTATCAAAATTTCCTTAACGGTTGAAACCCCGCCCTTCAGGGCGGTAGGATTCGGGTTTGTTTGGGAGGGGCGTAACCCCTTCCAAATCAGGGCAACACACAGGGCTGCGCCTTATGTGCGGCCCTGTGTGTTGAAACATGACGGAAGAAATCCCCCGGATGGACGAAGTGGAAGTGAAACGCGGAGACATGGTGTTTGCGGATTTTGCCGGGCGGCAGGGCAAGGGCTGGCTCATCCGCGAATATACCGCCGATGACGAACTCGTCCGTTACGAATATCCCGCTTCGCCCGACGGTTCGCCCAAGCCCTTCCCGCTCAAACCCGTTTTGGTGGAACAGGATTTCCCCGTTTGGGACGGCGGCGGGCTGGATGCGGATTTGGAAGACGAAATCTGCGATTTGGAAGATGAATTTCCCGATGAGGATTTGGGCTATTATGATATTGTCGGCGACCACGAATACCGCCACAAATTCGGCGGCTATCCGTCTTTCTGCCAGTCGGGCATTTGTGAAAACGCAAACGGCCGCCTGCTGATGCATGATCATTTTGAATTTATGTTTCAGGTTTCCAGCGACAGCAAGGCTTACTTTAATGTTATCGACAGCGGCAGCCTGATGTTTTCCCGTAATCCCGAAAACGGCGAATGGTCGCTGTATTATGATTTTTATTGAGGCTGATAATGAACCCGCTGATTACTGATTTTGCCTTATCCGACAGCCGCAAGCCGGTGATTGTCGCGCTGGATTTTGCCGATGAGGCATCCGCCGTTCGATTCGTCCGCCGACTTGACCCCTCGCTGTGCCGTCTGAAAATCGGCAAAGAGCTGTTTACCGCCACAGGCCGCAGGCTGGCGGAAAATCTAATCCATCAGGGCTACCAACTTTTCCTTGACCTGAAATACCACGACATCCCCAATACCGTGGCCAAGGCCTGTAAGGCGGCGGCGGAAATGGGCGTTTGGATGGTGGATATGCACGCGTCGGGCGGCCGCCGCATGATGGAGGCTGCCGTAGAAGCGGTGGCAAACTGTCCGGACGGGCCGCTTTTAATCGGCGTTACCGTGCTGACCAGCATGGAACAGTCCGATTTGGCCGAAACGGGCGTGGATGCGCCGATTGAGGAACAGGTGTTGCGGCTGGCGCGGCTGGCGCAAAGTTCGGGTTTGGACGGCGTGGTCTGCTCCGCGCACGAGGCCGCACCGTTGCGCGGCGCGCTCGGCACGGAATTTGTCCTGGTAACGCCCGGCATCCGCCTGGACACCGCAGGCAACGGCGACGACCAACGCCGCATCATGACGCCCGCCGAAGCCTTGGCGGCAGGTTCGACCTATCTGGTGATGGGTAGGCCGGTTACACAGGCAGCCGATCCGGCAGCCGTGTTGCGCGAATTGAACCGTGCGGCGAATGATTTGGAGGCCGTCTGAAACATGAAAACCATCGTCATCGGTGCAACCGGCGCAACAGGAAAATCCCTGTTGCCCTTGCTTGCCGCCTGTTCGGAAATCGAAAGCATAGCCTGCTTCGGGCGCAGGAATTCCGATTTTCCCCATCAAAAGCTGCATAGCCATCAGATTGATTTTGCCCAAATTGAAACATGGCGCGACAACGTTCGCGGCGATGTACTGTTCGCCTGTTTGGGCACGACCTTGAAAGCGGTCGGTAGCAAAGGGGCGCAATGGGCAATCGATTACAAGGCAAATCTCGCGTTCGCCCAAGCCGCCCGGCAAAACGGCGTAAATACCTTGGTTTTGGTTTCCGCCGCCGGCGCGGATGCCGCTTCGCGCCTGTTTTACTAGAGGATGAAAGGCAAATTGGAAAATGCTTTGATTGCTTTGAGTTTTCCGCATCTTATTATTTTCCGCCCGCCCCTGCTGATCCGCCCGGACAGCGACCGCTTGGGCGAAAAAATCGCCAAACGCATTTTCAATGCGCTAAACCGTATCGGCCTGCTGAAAAACCAACGTCCGCTTGCCGTTGAAAAACTGGCGCAGGCCATGCTGAATACGGCTTTGAAACTGCCTGAAAAATCGGTTCGGATATATGAGCCCAAAGACATTTTCAATCTTTTGAACGTTAATCCTTGATTGCAATAACGGAGGCAGTATGCCCGACACACTCCGCCCGGAAACCTTAAAAAACCGCTTCGCCCAAGCCAAAGTCCTTGTTGTCGGCGACGTGATGCTCGACCGCTACTGGTTCGGCGACGTATCGCGCATCTCACCCGAAGCTCCCGTCCCCGTGGCCAAAATCGAAAAAAACGAACACCGCGCGGGCGGGGCGGCGAATGTGGCGCGCAACGTGGCTGCGTTGGGCGGGCGGGCTGTTTTGCTATCCGTCATTGGCGATGATGAAGCGGGCGATTGCTTAAATGCACTGATGGCGGAGCATGGGGTTGAAACAGTATTGATGCGCGACCAAAACATCACCACCACCGTCAAACTGCGCGTTGTGGCGCGCAATCAGCAGCTCATCCGGCTGGATTTCGAAGACACGCCGACACACGAAGTGTTGGACGGCGTAAAAAACCGCTTCCGCGAACTGTTGGCCGAATGCGACACCGTCATCCTGTCGGATTACGGCAAAGGCGGGCTGACCCATGTGGTTTCCTTTATCGAATGGG
>CAUVCE010000090.1:0-7396 GCA_963550425.1 uncultured Neisseria sp. | reverse complement strand
CTTGAGAGAGGATTTGGGTGATGTTCATGGGGGTCCTTTTGATGGGTGCAGGCTGCTTTTTCAGGCAGCCTGAAAAAGAATGAATGGATATATCCTTGTTCTAATTCAGATACCTTGCCAACACTGCCTGCCTTTGCGCGGGCAGGGACTGGATTTTCCGCTCGCAGGCGGCGATTTCGGCTTCGTATCCGTTAATTTGGGCGATGATGGATTGTTGGGCTTCTAATGAAGGGACAAGAATTTCTATATTCCTTAAATCTTCATTATAAATTCTTGGTATTACACTACCTTCTGTTGCGTATTCCTTCCAATTGACTTGGCGTAGGGAATAGTAAAGAAATTTATTCATTACTACTTCTTCATTAGAATTTATCCATACGATATTTGAATCCTGAAAATAGGCAGGCTTTCCATCAAAAATTACAACTTTTCCAAGGGTTCCTGCGGCGGAGATTAAAACTTGTCCTTTTTTTGGGTAAGGATATTTTTCTTTATAATTATTGTATAATTCTAACGGAATAAAAGCATTAGCTTCTCCGCCAAAAGTTCCAATTTTATAAAATGGAACGCCACCCATAGGGTTTGTTTCATGCTTCATAATACGCCCGCACATTAGGATATTTCCTAACTCACTGATTTTAAACCATTTTACCCCCTCCTGAATTATTTCCAAGTCATTGAAGATGTTGGCTATTTTGGTCCGGTATTCTTCAATCTTCATACGGGTACGGTTAAATTCGTCCTGCACTTTTTTGAAACTCAGTAGCTTTTCGTTACTGCCCAGATATTCGTCGTTATCCTTCATGGAAATCAGGCGGTAGGCAGATTCTGCCTGATTGTTGACGAAACCGCAGGCATACAGACACAGCCATTGCGCTTGGCGGTAGCTGTTGTAATAGTTGAAAAGCTGTCCGCCGTCTTTCTGCATCTTCGCCCATGCACGGGAAAATTCTTTGCTTTTGTCGCCGTCTGCCGTTTTGCATTCGATAAGCAGATAGGGTTGCCCGTCATTATCCTGCACAATGATGTCGCAAAAGCCGCCCGTCATGCCGTGCCCGCCGGGCATTCCCTGCTCCAAAACAATGTGTTCGGGTTTGTAGCCCGATTGCAGCCAGCAGGTTGTGCACGCATTCGAACACAACGAAGTTTTCAGGCTGGCTGAAATTTTTGGTAGTGTCGCGGTGGGCGGTTACACCTTTGGGATAGATGATTTTTTCGTTGGCAAAGTCAATTTTTAGTTCGTACCCGTGCAGGGATTTGACGTAGGTTTGGTTTTGTTTGGTGAAGCCCAAACAGGTTAGAAATTGGGGCAGGTTGTGTTTGATAATCATAATGAAAGGTTCTTAAAAAACAGGGAAAAAAGGATGAGCCGCCTGAAATGACCGTTTCAAGGTTTTTCTTGTTTGCAGGGCAGGACTACCTGAAAAACATCTTCGGCTTATTCCGCAACACATTCTCCATCAAAATTTCCTTATCGGCACAATAGCCGATGTGGACGGGCGGGTTGTCTTGCGCCAAGTCGGATTTGACGATGCCGCACTTGGTTTTCTTCCGCCAGCACCAGATAAGCGCCGTTAAAATCTATTTCTTTCAACAGCAGCAGCCGGTTAAACGATTGATTGACCGCTTCGCTGCCGCACAGCGCAAACAGGTATTCGCACAGTGCGGCGGGGAAGCGGATATTTAGCCGTTGTCCGGCGGAGGCGATTTCGGCTCCAAGCAGGCCGCAGGGGGAATCTAGCCGGCAGGGGATGGGGGCGGCCTGCAGGTAATCCATAGTATTTAAGCTGTTTTTAAAAGGCAAAAAAGCAGTCTATATGATAAATAAATTTCAACCGACCTTTTGCCGCCTTGTCCCGGCTTAAATTTAACCAACTATTTTTTAACAGCTTTATCATTTTTCGGTTTTAGCGCGCGGATGGGTTTGGTCGTAAACTTTAACCAGATGGTCGAAATCCAATTTGGTGTAGATTTGGGTTGATGACAGGCTGCTGTGGCCAAGCAACTCCTGCACGGCGCGGATGTCGCCCGAAGACTGCAGCAGGTGGCTGGCATAACTGTGGCGCAGCATATGCGGGCTCAAATGTTGCGGCGAACCATTTTTTATTGCCCAATCTCGCAAACGGTATTGGATTTGGCGTACGCTGATGCGGCGGCCGAAACGGTTGGTAAACAATGCATCTTCGCCCGATGCGGCAACCCGATGCGGAAGGTAGGCGCGGAGCGCCGCCGCCGCCAGCCTGCCCAACGGAACCCGCCTCTGTTTGCCCCCTTTGCCGCGCACATCCACCCAGCCTTCCGAAAAAAGGATATCGGAAATATTCAGCCCACATGCCTCCGATACGCGCAGGCCGCAGCCGTAAAGCAATTCGAATATGGCAATATCGCGCATGTCCAGCGGGTTTTCGGCGGCGGCATGGTCAAACAAGGCGTTAAGAGGCTCGGCATCAACGGCTTTGGGCAGGCGTTCGGGCGGTTTCGGCGTCTTTAAGCGGCCGGCCGGGTTGTTTGCCAATAAGCCGTTGCGTACCAGATAACGACCGTATTGCCGCCAAACGGAAACCTTGCGTTTCAAACTGCGTTCGCTCAAATTGTCCTGCGACAGTTTCCTCAACACCACGACAAAATCACCGCGCGAAATTTCATAAGGATGTTCGGGCAATAAGGCGGCCAATTGCGCCAAATCGCGCCGGTAGGCGGAAACGGTGTGCTTGGATTTGTTTTGTTTGGCCAGGCTGTCCAAATAGCGTTCGCGATGGATTAGGAATTCGTCAGGCGTCATAGCGGATGTCTTTTCGGATGGATGACGAGAGGATGATATGGCAGATCGGCCGCCCTACCCCGCTTGCCCGCCGCATTGTTTTTTCAATGTTTCTGCCCGTCCGATTTCCGCATTGTGCCTGTCGGATAAATCCCGGCCCAATATAGGGGCTTCGTATGAGTCCCGTACCGCATCCAGTACCTTGTTGCAGGCAGCCTTGTCGTTTTGTTTGAGGTAAACGCCTGCCGCATCGTTGGCGGCCGCCAGTGTTTCGGTCGGATTGAGAAATTCGCCGCATTGTTTTAAATAATCCTGTTTCAGCTGTATGGCTTGGCTGTTTTTTCCCGTTTTCAAAGCCGTCTGAAAACTTTTTTCCATCTGTTTGACGCCTGATTTCGTGCAAATTTGCGGCAATTTATAATAAACGGACGGGAAATCCGCACCTTCTCCGCAATAAATTTTGCAGCCGTCGGCATCGACCTCCGCCTTATCCCCCTTAAATCCAAACCTTATCCGGCAACCTTCTTCGCCTTTCCAGACAAGGTCTTTATCCATTTTGCCTTGTGCGCTGCATACATGTCCGCGCTCATTGACAAATTCGATATTGAAGCGGCCGCCGTCCACTTCCAACTTATCGGACACGATGGGCGTTTTACCGCCGTATTCCGCCGCAAACGCCATATTGGCGATACTCAAAACCAACATCTGGTATAAAAACTTCCGCATCAAATTTCCCTTAATTCTAATTCAGCCGGATTGCCGCCTGTTGAAAAACATGGCGGCAATCCCGATAACAAACCGGCCTGATTTTTGCCGAACATAAATTTAGCGGATTAATTGATTCAGCTCGCCTTTGGCATAGCGGTCGGCCATTTTTTCCAGCGAGACCGGCTTGATTTTGTCCGCCCGGCCTTCGCAGCCGAACGCCAGATAACGGGCGACACAAACCTCCTTCATGGCGGTTATCGTTTTGGCCAGATATTTGCGCGGGTCGAATTCGGCGGGGTTCTCAGCCAAAAACTTCCGAACCGCCCCCGTGCTGGCGAGGCGCAGGTCGGTGTCGATGTTGACTTTGCGCACGCCGTGTTTGATGCCTTCGACGATTTCTTCCACGGGTACGCCGTAGGTTTCGCTGATTTTGCCGCCGTATTCGTTGATGACTTTCAGCCATTCTTGCGGAACGGAGCTGGAGCCGTGCATGACGATATGGGTGTTGGGCAGGGCTTGGTGGATTTCTTTGATACGGTCGATGCGCAATACGTCGCCGGTGGGCGGGCGGGTGAATTTGTATGCGCCGTGGCTGGTGCCGACGGCGATGGCGAGCGCGTCCACGCCGGTGTCTTTAACGAAACGCACGGCATCTTCGACGCTGGTGAGCATTTGGTCGTGGGAGAGTTTGCCTGCCGCGCCTACGCCGTCTTCTTCGCCTGCCTCGCCGGTTTCGAGGTTGCCCAATACGCCGATTTCGCCTTCGACGGACACGCCGCAGGCATGGGAGAAATTAACGACGGTACGGGTGGCGTTGACGTTGTATTCGTAGGTGGACGGGGTTTTGCCGTCTTCAAGCAGCGAGCCGTCCATCATGACGGAGGAGAAGCCCAGTTGGATGGAGCGCTGGCATACGTCGGGCGATGCGCCGTGGTCTTGGTGCATGACGACGGGGATGTGCGGGAATTCTTCGACGGCTGCCAAAATCAGGTGGCGTAAGAACGGCGCACCCGCGTATTTGCGCGCGCCGGCGGATGCTTGGACGATAACGGGGGCGTTTACGGAATCGGCAGCCTCCATGATGGCGCGCATCTGTTCGAGATTATTGACGTTGAATGCGGGCAGGCCGTAACCGTTTTCGGCGGCATGGTCGAGCAGTTGGCGCATGGATACGAGTGCCATGAAATAACTCCTGTGGGTTGTAGTTTAATGTAATCGATTGCGATTATAACAAAGAAAAAAGGCTGTCCGAAAGGCGGAAGCAATCAACCCAAAAGTCCGGCAAAGGTTTTGCGGCGCTTCCAAAATGCACGGTGCGGTTTGGCATTTGCCTCCAAATACCCCCCTTGCGCGCCATCGGCGGCGATGGTCAGCTTTTTCAAACGCCCTGCCTTTAAATCATGCCAAACAGGGGCGAAGAAACGGGTTTCCCAGTCCGCCAGCAGGCGGCAATAATCCGCCTCCCCGCCGGCGGTCTGCCGCAGGCCGTCAAGGAAAATCAAGCCGTCTGAAACCGGCCGCCCAAGGTCGGCGGCGGCCCTGGCAAAGGCCTGCCAATCGTCGGGCACGGGAATCAGGCCTTCGGGGAAAAACGCCCATTCGCTGTCGGCGGCGGCAAAATCCGCCTGCGCCCGCCCGGCCAAATCCGGCCACAGCCACAACCCGTTTACCGGTATGCGGCGGCCGATATTCAAGGGATGGCCGTGCAGCCACATTTGGATTTCGGTCTGTTTGGCCAGCCAATCGGCAGGGGCGCGTCCCTCCATGCGTTCCATGCCGTCCTCCTGCCCAAGCATATCCAACACCGGCGGCACGGGCCAATCGGGATTTTCAGGCAGGATCAGCAGCCACAAATCCGGACGGAAAGGATAAAAACACCAGCCGTCCTCCCGAAAAAAAGCATTTAGCCCCCCGCACCATTGTGCCGCCTCGTCATCACGAACCGCCAAATCCCGCCCCGCAGAAAAATGGGTTTGGTTGATGCCCATCTGCTGCCAAACGGGCGATGCCAGCAGGGCCGGGGCCGACTCGGGCAGGCCGAACTGCCGCAATGCCCGCGAGGTCAGGCTGCCGCGCCACAGATGGCGGGCATAAAATGCGGAGGTGGAACACGGCTGAGGGTAAAAACGGCCGAAACGCAAAATTTCGTTTAAGGCGGGTGTGGCGGGCAAACCGGTTTCAGACGGCCTGTTCAAACCCAAAATAGCCAAAGTAAGCTGCATGGCGGTTTTCCCAATCAGAATCGACCTTATTATTGTACCGTCAAGAGGCGGGCGGAAAACGGTTTGTGATAAAATCATCCCTAAAAAACGGGGATTGAGCCATTAAGGAATCATAACTGATGAAAATCATGCAATACAGAGGCCGGCTATTGTCGGCCGTTTTATTGGCTGCGGCAGCCATATCCGCCTACACCCTGTCCGAACGCCGGCCGAAACACGAAGGCTACCGTCCCGAACGCGTCATACAGGGGCTGCCGCCTCAAACCGTGAACGGCAAACGCACGGCGGACAGCTACTGGGTTGAAGAACAAATCAAGGCCGGCGACACCATGGCCGACGTCCTGCGCCGTTACGGCCTGAAAGACAAAGACATGGACAACGTACTGGATAAGGATACTGCCGAACAAAAAAACCGGCGGCTGCGGACGGGGCAGACCATCAGCGTACTGAAAAACGACAAAGGCGAAATCCGCGCCATACAGTTTTTCAGCGAAGACGATGGCGAGCGCAACCTGGTCGCATTGGAAAGGCGCGGCGGCAAATGGCAGGCGGGTACATCCGACATCGAAATGAAGGCCATGCCGACAATAAGGTCGGTGATGGTGCGCACCTCGGCCAAAGGTTCGCTGGCGCAGGCGGGGGTCGGCGTGGAACTGCGCGAATCCCTTCGCGACATCTTCAGCCAACAATTCAACTTGGACGATATGCAGCCGGGCGACCAAATCACCCTGCTATACAACACCATGTATTTTCGCGGTCAGGAAATGGGGACGGGCGACATCCTGGCGGTGGAAATCGTCAAAAACGGCAAAATCCACCGCGCCTACTACTACGACAAAGGCGATGAGGGCGGCAGCTACTACGACAAAGACGGAAAAGCACTAAAGACAGAAAACCTAAACGAATTCGTCATCCAGCCCGTGCAATACACCCGCATTTCCTCGCCCTACGGCATCCGCGTCCACCCCATCCTTCATACCGTCAAAATGCACACCGGCATAGACTTTGCCGCCCCCATGGGTACGCCTGTCTATGCCCCTGCAGACGGCATTTTGACCTTCAAAGGCTGGAAGGGAGGTTACGGCCATACCGTCATGCTGCAGCATTCCAACGGTGTGGAAACCCTATACGGTCATTTGAGCGCGTTTTCACCGTCCAAAGGGCAAGTGCGGGCTGGCGAAGTCATTGGCTTTGTCGGCACATCCGGCCGTTCCACCGGCCCCCACCTGCATTACGAGGCGCGCATCGGCGGCCAACACGTCAATCCTTCCACAGTCGCCCTGCCGACGCCAAAAATCGAGACCGTAAACATGGCGGCCTTCCGCAAACAACAACAGGAAGCTGAAGAAAAAATGGCCTTGGTGGAGGGTCTGCCGGTTACCGTGGCAGACTTATATTGAACACACAGTCAATTCGCCCAAACCATAAATTTTTTCAAATAATTCGATTGTTTGATTTAAATCAGCATAACCGGTTCCGGCGGTGCGTAGAATTTGCCCGATTACATAGAATCGGTAATTGTCCTGCACAAAAAATACCATCCCAAACACATATATCATCATGTTGAAATATGTCAATAGGCTAGAAACCTTACCCTTTACCCTGCCAAACGGCGGGGTTTTGACTGAAAAGGAAACCCAATGAGAACCGTCCCCGAACTCGTCTGCCCCGCCGGCAACCTGCCCGCCCTGAAAACCGCCGTGGA
>CAUVCE010000089.1:0-7409 GCA_963550425.1 uncultured Neisseria sp. | reverse complement strand
TCCTCAAATCCATCAAACGCAGCGGCTTCGGCGTGAACTGCTTTGACGAATGGCGCTACCTCGACCACGGCGAGCCGGGCATGGACAACAGCAAACGCCCGCTCAATCCCGATTTTTCGCTGAACCAGCCGCGCTACCAAGGCGCGCAAATCCTGCTCACGCGCAAAAACTTCGGCTGCGGCTCCTCGCGCGAACACGCCCCTTGGGCATTGGACGACTACGGCTTCCGCGCCGTCATCGCCCCCAGCTTCGCCGACATCTTCTTCAACAACTGCTACAAAAACGGCCTTTTGCCCATCGTGCTGGCCGAAGGGCAGGTGGAACGGCTGTTCCAGGAAACCTATGCCAACGAGGGCTATCAGCTAAGTATTGATTTGGAAAAACAAACCGTAACCACCCCGAGCGGCGAAACCTTTACGTTCGACATCACCGAACACCGCAAACACTGCCTGCTCAACGGCCTGGACGAAATCGGCCTCACCCTGCAGCACGCAGACGACATCAAGGCGTTTGAAGCGCGACGCCGCCAAAGCCAGCCTTGGCTGTTTCACGGTTGAGTGAGAAATATGGATAAAATAAAATTGGTATTGGCAGTATCGGCCTTCTTGTCCTTATCTGCCGCCGCCCAAGGTATAAAGACCGCAGGCCAGGCCGTGGGCAAGGTCGTCAAATCGGTTGAAAAACACAAGCTCACAACGCTTAAAACCGAGTGCCTGATGTTCGTGGACGAAGAGGCCGAAACGTCCTACCTAATCGATGTGCGCGAAAAACACGACGAAAAATGCGGCGGCGACCCCGAAACCGCCCCGCGCCTGTTCAGTTACGAAATCGACAAACGCAGCGGCAGGATGAAAACCGATGCGCCCGCCGACGGGCAGGAATGGACGGGCGAATACCGCGATATTGACTAATTCCGACCATATATGATTACCGACACCATAACCAATGCCGCCCGCTACGCCGCATTGCACCCCGATTTCGCCCAAGCCTTCCATCTGTTGCAGACGCTGGATTTTGCCAAACTGCCGGACGGCCAAGTGCCGTGCGGAAACCCGAATATCTGCATCTTCGTCGGCAGCGAGCCGATGAGGGGCAAAGCCGAAGCCAAGCCCGAAGCGCATTTGAAGCATATCGACATCCAAGTGCCTTTGAGCGGCACGGAAGGCTACGGCTGGGCAGAACGAAGCCGTCTGAAAAACGGTTTGGGCTACGATGAAAAGCGCGACGTCGAATTTTTCGACTGCGAACCGGAAACCTGGCTGGACATCCATGTCGGCGAATTTGCGCTGTTTTTCCCCAACGATGCGCACGCCCCTCTGGTGGGGGAAGCGGAAACCATACGCAAGGCCGTATTCAAAATCCGCGTGGCGGAATAAGGAGCCTGATATGCCGTTTTGGAAAAAACTGTTCGGCGGCAAGTCCAAACTCATGGATTGGCGCGGCTTCTGCCAACATTTCGCCGATGCGGCAAACCGCGAACCGGGCGTATCGGCGGTTATCGAGTGGGCGGACACGCTGCGCGACACCTATATCGCGATTACCGCCGAAGGACAGCACGAATCGGGCAGGTTGTACGTCGCCAACGCCTACGCGCAATACAGCCAAGACCCCGAAGGCTTGGACGGGCTGCTGGCCGCCCATCTGGCCGTTATGCGGCAGACGGTATCCTCCGCCGTTGAAAGCGGGCAAATCCGCATCACGCTGAAAAATGCGTCTTGGCTGGACGAAATGCGGGAACTAAACGGCCCGTCAACCGAAGAATTGCCGCTTTGCGAACCGCTGGCCGGCGATATCCTGCTGGTGTATATGCTGGATTTGGGTGCCGCCATGCGATCGATGACGCAGGCCGACGCCGAAAAATTGGGCTTGTCCGACCGCGCCAAACTGCGCGAAACCGCCTTGGACAACATCCGCCACCTGATCAGGCAGGACGGTGTCGAAACCGAACGCGCCGAAGGGCACAGCCTGTGCCAAATCCGCTTGGACGGCTTTTACGATACCGCGCTGGTGCTGCTGCTGGACGAAATCCTGCATGACGATGACGTTTTGGCCGCCAACCCCGTCTTCGCCGTCCCCGCCCGCGACGCGCTTTTGCTGTGCAACCCCGCCGATGAAGAGAGCCTGTACGCGCTGGCCGATTTGACACGGCAGGCATATGGCGAATCGGCCTATACCGTGTCCGACATCCTGTATCAGTACCACAAAGGCAATATCAGCATTTTCCAAAGCCATTGAATAATGCGCCTTCCGTTATAATCCCCAACCAAACAAGGAAACCCGAAATGACCAAACAAATCGCCATCCTGCCCGGAGACGGCATCGGCCCCGAAATTACCGCCCAAGCCGTACGCGTACTCGACAAACTGATTTCAGACGGCCTGGACGCACGTTACGAATACGCCCCCTTGGGCGGTGCGGCCTACGACCAATACGGCCACCCCTATCCCGAATTCACACAAAACCTGTGCCGCAAAGCCGACGCCGTGCTGCTCGGCGCGGTCGGCGGACCGCAATACGACACGCTCGAACGCCCGCTGCGCCCCGAACGCGGCCTTTTGGCCATCCGCAAAGACCTGGGCCTGTTTGCCAACCTGCGCCCCGCCGTACTGTATAAAGAACTCGCAGACGCATCCACACTCAAACCCGAAGTCGTGGCCGGATTGGACATCCTCATCGTGCGCGAACTCACCGGCGACATCTACTTCGGCGAACCGCGCGGCATCCGCACGCTGGAAAACGGCGAGCGCGAAGGCTACAACACCATGAAATACAGCGAATCCGAAATCCGCCGCATTGCCAAAATCGCCTTCGAAGCGGCGCAAAAGCGCAACAAAAAACTCTGTTCCGTCGATAAGGCCAACGTACTGGAAACCACCGAACTGTGGAAAGAAATCTTCAACGAAGTTTCCCAAGATTATCCCGATGTGCAGCTTTCGCACATGTATGTGGACAACGCCGCCATGCAGCTCGTGCGCGCGCCCAAACAGTTTGACGTGATTGCCACCGGCAACATCTTCGGCGACATTCTGAGCGACCAGGCCTCCATGCTCACCGGCTCCATCGGCATGCTGCCCTCCGCCTCCCTGAACGAAAGCGGCAAAGGCCTGTACGAACCGTCGCACGGCTCCGCCCCCGACATCGCCGGACAAAACAAAGCCAACCCGCTGGCCACCATCCTCTCGCTGGCCATGCTGCTGCGTTACAGCCTGAACGACGAAGCCCGTGCCGCCCAAGTGGAAAACGCCATACAGAAAGTGCTGCAACAAGGCTTGCGGACGGCAGACATTATGCAGCAGGGCGGAAACCTGGTTTCCTGCTCCGAAATGGGCGATGCGGTTTTGACCGCGCTTTGACAAAGGCAAACGGGGCTGCACAATCACGCAGCCCCGTTTGCCTTTACATTTACTTTACATTAAACGAAATAACAACACCAGCGCGGCCGCGGCCAGACACAGCCATGCGGCCGATTGGAAAAACCGATGCACCCGCCTTGCATATCCATTTGTCAGGCAAACACGAAACAGCAGGAATAAGGCGCAAGAGAGAAAAAATAACCTGAGCAAAAAAGAGGCGGACATAAGCGGCTGCCCTCCCAACAGCAGCCGTGTACAAAAAAAAACGAACCGCTATAATACGGGCTTTTCCTTTCGCCCGCACAGAGTTTACCGCCATGTCCGACACCATTTGGCTGGTTTCGCCCGAAAAAATCCCGTTCGAACAAGCCCTCCCCCTGCAATGCGGCAAAACATTGCCGCGTTTCGACCTGATGGTGGAAACCTACGGCAGCCTGAATGCCGACCGTTCCAACGCCGTCCTTATCTGCCACGCATTGTCGGGCAACCACCACGTCGCCGGCCGCCACAGCCACGACGACAAACACCCCGGCTGGTGGGACAACATGGTCGGGTCGGGGAAACCCATCGATACCGACCGCTTCTTTGTTGTCGGACTGAACAACCTGGGCGGCTGCCACGGCAGCACGGGTCCCTTGTCGCCCAACCCCGAACACGGCGGCGAATACGGTGCCGACTTCCCGCTGGTTACCGTCAAAGACTGGGTACACAGCCAGGCGCTGCTGGCCGACCATTTCGGCATCGGGCAGTGGGCGGCGGTGGTCGGCGGCAGCCTGGGCGGGATGCAGGCGCTGCAATGGGCAATCGACTACCCGCAAAGGGTTAGGCACGCCATGGTCATCGCATCGGCGACACGGCTGTCCGCGCAGAACATCGCCTTCAACGACGTTGCCCGCCAAGCCATCCTGACCGACCCCGACTTCCATGACGGCCACTACCGCCGCTATCACGCCATTCCCCGCCGCGGCCTGCGTATCGCCCGCATGATGGGGCATATCACCTATTTGGCAGAAGAAGGCATGGGCAGGAAATTCGGCCGAAACCTGCATGACGGCATACGGTACGGCTATGGTGTGGAGTTTGAAATAGAATCCTACCTGCGCTATCAGGGCGACAAATTCGCCGAACGTTTCGATGCCAATACCTACCTGCTGATGACCAAGGCGTTGGACTATTTCAGCCCGGCCGCCGATTTCAACGACGATTTGGACGCCGCCCTACGGCAGACGCAGGCCAAATTCTTTGTCGCCAGCTTTACAACCGACTGGCGTTTCGCGCCCGAACGTTCGCGCGCATTGGTCAAACATCTGGTTCGTGCGGGTAAAGACGTGCAATACATCGAAGTGGCATCCAACCACGGGCATGATGCCTTCCTGATGGCGGACGAAGCCTATATCCGAGCGGTATCCTCCTACATGGACAACGTTTTCCGCGAAATACCAACGTTATAGACACATCATACTCTACTGCCATAAAAGGAAGCCTTAATGAACAATCTGCGCGATGATTTACAGTTGATTTACGATTGGATACCGGCAGGCAGCCGCGTTTTGGATTTGGGTTGCGGTCGCGGCGAACTGCTGTCCGCGCTGGTATCCGGCAAACAATGCAGCGGTTACGGGGTGGAAATCGATACCGATGGCGTACTCGCCTCCATGCAGCGGGGAATCAACGTCATTCAGGCTGATTTGGAACAGGGATTGCAGGATTTTGCCGATGCCAGCTTCGACATAATCGTATTGAGCCAAACCATACAATCCATGCAGAATACAGAAACCATCCTGCGCGACCTGACGAGGGTGGCCGAACAGGCAATCGTGTCGTTCCCTAATTTCGGCTATTGGCGCAACCGTTTGCAAATCGCGCTGGGAGGGCATATGCCGGTTAGCGAACGTATGCCTTACCAGTGGTACAACACGCCCAATATCCATTGGTGCACACTGTACGACTTCGACAAACTGTGCGCGATGAACCATATCCGCGTATTGGAAAGGACGGTCATGACTGCGGGCAAAAGGATAGGCATCCTGCCAAACCTGTTGGGAAGCCTGGCCTTTTACCGCGTAGGCTAAAACGTTTACATCGAGTGCAATGCCGCCGAAACCGACACTTTCCCGTTTCAGGCGGCATTTTTTTGTAAAACCGGTCAAAAACGCCGTTTCAAATGACAAGCCTGCATAATACTGGCGGCCAACTCTTCCACCGACTTATGAGTCGTATTCGTAAACGGAATATTAAAGCGTCTGAACATAGCCTGTGCATCGGCCACTTCCTGCTTACAGGTAGCCAGGCTGGCATAAGGGGAATTAGGCCTTCTTTCCTGTCGGATTTCGACCAGGCGGTCGGGCTGAATCGTCAAACCATAAATCTTATCCCTATAATCCTTAACCATAGGCGGCAAATCGGGGCAGTCCAGATCGTCCGGGGTCAAGGGATAATTGGCTGCGCGTATACCGTATTGCAAAGCCAGATACAGGCAGGTTGGTGTTTTGCCGCTGCGGGACACCCCCATCAAAATAACGTCGGCATCCTTCAAATTCTTATCGCTCACGCCGTCATCGTGATTCAAGGTAAAATTTACCGCCTCCATGCGTGCATCATACTTGGCCGCATCGACGATACCGTGCGTACCGCCTACCTCGTGCCTTGCCCGCATGCCCAATTCCTGCTCAATCTGCCCCAAAAAGGCATCAAAGAAACTCAAATGCAGGCCGGGGCTGCTTTTAATGATATTTCGGATTTCATCATTGATGATGCTAGAAAAAACCAAAGGCCTCAACGCGCTTTGCTCTGCCGCCTTTTCAATAATCTGCACCATGGCGCGGGCTTTGTCGGGCGTATCAACGAAAGGGTAGGTTGCACGTTTGAACTTCACGTCCCGAAACTGGTCCAACAGGGCCTCCCCCATACTTTCGGAAGTCAGGCCGGTTCGGTCGGAAATAAAAAAAGCAGATCTGCGCGACACTATCGTTTCCTTAAAAAAGCATTTTCAGATATTGATGATGATAACAACCCGTCAAAATTTTTAAAAGCGCGGTCATGACTACATAAAAATTACACAAAGCAACTTAATATAAAAAAACAAATTTAATTGCGTATAAAAAAAATAACCGATATTTAATGCTGATATATAATAATCCTTATACCTTAAAAAACGTCCCAAACCCCGTATCAAACAAGGCCTTACAAAAAAAACACCATTTTATTTCATAATACTACACAACAAGTTTCCGCCGCCTTCCCCGCCGAATATCGCGCAAACGGCCGACAAAAAACATGACATGGCCGCATCGTGTAGATTAAAATGGCTGCAAAACCTCCTTTTTATAACCCACTATCTGGACAACACAAATGGCTGACAATTACATTATCTGGTTTGAAAACCTGCGCATGACCGATGTGGACCGCGTTGGCGGCAAAAATGCATCTCTGGGCGAGATGATTAGCCAACTGACCGAAAAAGGCGTACGGGTTCCCGGCGGATTTGCCACCACGGCAGATGCTTATCGGGCATTTTTGGCACATAACGGCCTAAACGAACGTATCGCCTTCGCATTAGACACATTAGATATCGAAGACGTTACCGAATTGGCGCGCGTGGGCAAAGAAATCCGCCAATGGATTCTGGAAACACCGTTCCCGGCCGAATTGGATAAGGCATTAGAAGAGGCTTGGAACAAAATGGTGGCCGATGCGGGTACAGATGCCATTTCCGTTGCCGTCCGTTCGTCTGCCACGGCGGAAGACCTGCCGGATGCATCATTTGCCGGACAACAGGAAACTTTCCTGAATATAAACGGCTTAAAAAACGTCAAAGAAGCCATGAAGCACGTTTTTGCATCCCTGTACAACGACCGTGCCATTTCCTACCGCGTCCATAAAGGCTTCTCACACGATATCGTTGCCCTATCGGCGGGTGTGCAGCGCATGGTGCGTTCCGACAGCGGCGCGGCAGGCGTCATGTTTTCCATAGATACGGAAAGCGGATTCGATCAAGTCGTATTTGTTACCTCATCCTACGGCTTGGGTGAAACCGTTGTACAGGGTGCGGTCAAT
>CAUVCE010000088.1:0-7456 GCA_963550425.1 uncultured Neisseria sp. | reverse complement strand
ACCTGCGCCGCGCCTCGCGCCGCTATACCGACCTCGCGCCGCTGTACGCGCTGTTAGTGGATTTGGTCGGCGACGACGAATTGGAAACAGGCTATACATTCTAAACCGAAACACAAACACAGGCCGATTAAAGCCCGCGTTCAGACGGCTTTGCGGATTCGGGCTATAATCCCCAAAGAAAGCACCATACCGATTATTGCAATCAGCCATAACGGATAACCCATTTTCCGACAAAAACCGGCTTCCCGACCGGAAAGGCAACAGATGTTTCAACACACAGGGCTGCCCATAAGGCGCAGCCCTGTGCGTTACCCTGATTTGGAAGGGGTAACGCCCCTTCCCAAACAAACCCTGATTCCGCCATCCCCGAAGGGCGGTGTTTCAACCATTAAGGAACGAACAATGATGAAACAAAAAATCATCACACAGGCGCGCGCCAACGGCGCACAAGTAACACCCTTGCGCGAACAAGTGCTCGACATCGTATTGCAGCAAAGCGGCGTCATCAAAGCCTATCAGGTGCTGGCCGCCATGCAGCGGGAAAGCACGGCCTCCGTTGCCCCGCCCACTGCCTACCGCGCGCTGGATTTTTGGGTGGAACAAGGCGTACTGCACAAAATTGCCGCCGTGAACGGCTACGTCCTATGCAGCCATGCGCGACACGACTGCCGCGAACACGGCCACGACGAACACGAAGGCGAACAAGGCCACAGCGCCTTCATACTGGTTTGCACCCGCTGCGGCGCAGCCGACGAACAATCACTGAGCAAACAATGGGCTGATTTGCAGCAAGCCGTCAGCGCCACCGGTTTCGCCCCCACCGAAGACCATCTCGTATTGACAGGAATCTGCGCAAAATGCCGATAAAAAAAACCAAAGTCCACCTGATTTCAGGCTTTTTAGGAACAGGAAAAACCACCGCGCTCAAAAGCCTGATGGCGCAAAAAGACCCGGACGAAAAATGGGTTATCATAGTAAACGAATTCGGCGAAATCGGCATCGACGGCGCAGTATTGAGCGATGAGGGCATCCCTGTGGCCGAAATTGCCGGCGGCTGCCTCTGCTGCGCCGCCGGGCCGCAAATGGGCAGCGCGTTGGCCAAACTGCTGCGCAACGAACCCGACCGCATCATGATAGAGGCCAGCGGCCTGGCTCATGCCGCCAGCGTCATAGACGAACTCAAAACCGCCCCCTTTGCCGACCGGCTCGAAATTGCCGCCGTCTTCACCGTGGTCGATCCGCGCCAATTCATCAACCCCGATTACGCCCGGCAAGCCCTGTACAAAGACCAAATCGGCATCTGCGACATCTTGGTCGCCAGCAAAACCGACCTCTGCACGCCCGAACAGCTTGCCGAATTCCATGATAAAGCGGCCAAACTGTTCCCGCCGAAAGCCAAAGTGGCCGAAGTGAAAAACGCACAGCTCGATATCCGATGGCTGGACACCCCCGTCATCGAAAAACCGCGCTACCGGCTTAAAACCCTGCCCGACAACGCCATGGGCTTCCAATCGCAGGGCTACACCTTCCCGGCCGGACGCAACTTTGACGGCGAACGCCTGACGGCCTTCTTCGACCGCCTGCCGCAGACAACCGAAGGACTGGTGCGTGCCAAAGGCGTATTCCAAGTATTGGATACCTGGATATGGCTCAACTGGGTGGACGGGAAATGGGGGGCAAGCCAAGTGGCTTGGCGGCGCGACAGCCGTTTCGAACTGATAGCCAAATCATTTGATGCCGATGAAATCGAAAGGCAACTCAACAACGCATTGGAATAAAAACAGGCTGCCCGAAACAAACTTCGGGCAGCCCGACTTATAGATGAGGCCGAACCGCATACCGGCTATACGTCCCTTTGCCGGCAAAGGCCTTTATCCGCCCAATACACCAGCAAAAGCACCGGCAAACCCAGCAAAGCCGTAAACAGGAAAAAAGACGGATAACCGATATTTTTCACAATCGCGCCCGAATAACCGCCCAAAGTTTTGGGCAGCAGAGTCATCAGAGAACTCAAGACCGCATACTGTACCGCAGTAAAACGGACATTCGTCAGCTCCGACAAAAAGGCGACAAACACCGCGCCGGCCAAACCCGAAGCCAAATTATCGAAACCCACGGCAAAATACATAAACACCAAATCATGACCGCGGTAGGCCAAACCGATAAACAGCAGATTTGTTGCCGAAGCCAGCACCGCCCCCGCCATCATCATCTTCATCAACGCAAACCTTTGCAGCAAAGCCCCGCCGACAAAACCGCCCGCAATGGCCATAACCATGCCAAAAGCCTTTACGGCATCCGCGATTTCCTTTTTATCAAAACCCATATCCTTATAAAACACATTGGCAATCACGCCGGCCACAATATCCGAAATCCGGTACAGCCCGATTAAGGCCAGCAGCAACGCGGCCGTGCGGCCGTAGCGGCTGAAAAAATCCATCACCGGCAACACCCAAGTATCCAGCGCCAACTGTTTCCGTATTGCGCCGGCCCTGACCAGCAGCGCGCCGACCAGCGATGCCGCAAGTAACGCACCCGTCAAACGGACGGCTTCCACGCCCAAACGCCCCAATGCCCCGTCTGCCTTGGGCAATGTGCCGCCAAGCCAAACAAAGGCCGACACAAATCCGGCCACGGCCGACACAAACAATAATGCCAGCCGCAAATTATCCGAAGCGGTATGTTTGTTTTCTTTCCCTATCCGTATAGATGCCTCAGGCTCTTTTATCAGCAAAGTGGTAAGTATGCCCGCCGCCATGACCGCCGCCATCAGCAAATAGGTTTGCCGCCAAGCC
This sequence comes from uncultured Neisseria sp., assembly GCA_963550425.1. Classification (GTDB taxonomy): domain Bacteria; phylum Pseudomonadota; class Gammaproteobacteria; order Burkholderiales; family Neisseriaceae; genus Neisseria. The sequence goes on along the minus strand of CAUVCE010000088.1, from coordinate 4,661 downwards.
GCATAAGCATAAACCTGCAGGGTCGAACCGAGATTTTGCGCCAAATACAGCACGCCCGCCCCCGAAACAATCATCCCGATGCGGTAGCCGGCCGTGTATGAGGCCGAAGTGGCCGACTGTGTTGCCGCATTACTGCCGGCAGTTTCGATACGGTAAGCGTCAATCACAATGTCCTGCGTGGCTGAGGAAAAACCCAACAACACCGCTGCCGCCGCCATATACGGCAACACCCCCGCCTGACGCGGATCAACCTCAGCCATCCAGCATACCGCCGCCGCCACAGACACTTGCGAGACCAGCAGCCAGGCACGCCTCTTCCCCAACAGCCCGCTCAAAACAGGTACAGGCAGCGAGTCGATTAACGGCGCCCAGACAAATTTAAACGAATACGCCAACCCCGCCCAACTGAACATTGTTACCGTTTCAAGCGTTACCCCCGCCTCACTTAGCCACAGCGACAAACTGGAAAAAATCAATGCAGGCGGCAAACCCGAAAACAAACCTAGAAGAAACAAAACCAACATACGTTTGTCGGCATAAACGGCAAAAGCTGACAAATATTTATTCACCAAAATTCCTTAATTGCCGAACTAGGCCATCAGGCAAAATCGGCTAAACGGGTTTCCAAACAAAAAAGCAGTATTGTTTCCGGCTTTCGGCATAATGGGCAGACTGCCGGAAAATTTCAGACGGCCTGCCCATTCAAATCGAATATCATATCCAATATTTCAGCACGAAGAACCGCACGCAAAAAGCAGTCCCGGGCTTCATTTTACCAGAAGAAGCAACGCACCCTAATGCTTGGGCTGGCTGTTGTGCGGCAACAGACTGACCAACGAACAATACAGTCCGACCGCCAAAACGGACACCGCACTGATGACACCCATCAAACACAAGAAAAATAAAGACATATAAAGCTCCTTTATCATAATTCCCTGCCGCACGGCAACGCGTGGAAAATCCGGTTTACGGCGGCAAATTACCGATGACGTAGAAAGTACGGGGGAAAGAACCAAATCCGCACCCGCCTGTTACGACTTCACTATAGCAAGCCCACCCTGCTTTGCCATCCTGTTTTACTTATCTTTCCCGTTAGAAAAAAACAATAATTATCAAAATTTTAGATAACAAAAATTATTTTTAAATGCAATAATTCCGCATACCGTCCCAAAACAAGGGATTACAACCCCTTCAATACAGATATTTGGCGGCGTAACTTGAAACCTTGGCAGCCACCCCTATATAACTTGGGAATTATTTTGTATGTCGAGGTAAGCCATGCCGTATAACGGAATAGCGCCCGACCCCATCGCCTGAAATAGGCTGGATTTCAACCATTGAAGAGTTTTCGATGAAATTCACATCCCCGTTTAAAAAAGGCAAAAAGATGACTGAACAAAACCAAACCACGGCAACTTTGGAAGAAGAAACCCCGCTTGTTGAAACCGCACCGCCGAGTTATGAAGAACTGCAGGCGCGGATAGAAGAATTGGAAGGCCAATTAAGAGACGAACAACTTCGCGGTTTGGCCAACGAACAAAACCTGCGCCGCCGCCATCAGGAGGAAATCGTTTCCACGCACAAATTCGCCGGACAGAAATTTGCGGCCGAAATGCTGCCGGTCAAAGACTATTTGGAAATGGCGCTGCTGGATCAAAGCGGCAACTTCGAAGCCCTCAAAACGGGGGTGCAAATGACGCTGAACGAACTGCAAAAGGCTTTTGAGAATACACAGATTAAAGAAATCCTGCCCAAAGTCGGCGACAAACTCGACCCCAACCTGCATCAGGCCATGCAGGCAGAAGAAAGCGATGCGGAAGCAAACAGCATCCTGCGCGTATTAAAGAAAGGCTATACGCTGAGCGACCGCGTCCTAAGGCCGGCCATGGTGGTCGTCAGCAAGGCGGTAGGACAAGGACAGCAAGGGGGAAATGCCTGATTTTCAGATAGGTTTCCTGATATGCCAAATCAGCCGACACCGTATAGGTTTTATAAATTTATCAGACCGTTGCAGCGTCGGCTTATCATTGCCATGTTTCAATATATTGGGCTGCAAGGAACATAAGGCGCAGCCTTGGCCTTGTATATTGTCCTAGCTCCGCCGCCTGAAGGGCGGGGTTTCAACCATTAATTAAGGAAATTCTAATAAAAAAGCACCTTTTAAGGTGCTGTATTTTTTGGCGCGGCGGACGGGGCTCGAACCCGCGACCCCCGGCGTGACAGGCCGGTACTCTAACCAACTGAGCTACCACCGCGCATCCATCATCTAAACCGACAATGAAAGGGAAAACTGGTGGGTGATGACGGAGTCGAACCGCCGACATTCTGCTTGTAAGGCAGACGCTCTACCAACTGAGCTAATCACCCGAAATGAAGCGGGAATTAAACCACAAAAACGGCAGCACGACAAGGTTTTTTATAAAACAAATATTATCATGTTGTTTATAAATATGATTTATATGTAAAAATCGTGATTCGATTCGTCATAAAAGTTTTGGTTCATTTCGGCAGCCGGCTTGACTTGCTTTTTGTTCCCCGTCTGCCGCGCCGGTACGCCGACCACCGTGCTGAACGCGGGTACATCGGCCACAACCACGCTGCCCGCGCCGATTTTGGCGCATTCGCCCACGCGGATGTTGCCCAAAACAGACGCGTTCGCACCTATCATCACGCCGTCGCCGATTTTCGGATGGCGGTCGCCCGACTCTTTGCCCGACCCGCCCAAGGTAACGCCGTGCAAAATGGAAATGTCGTTGCCCAATACGGCAGTCTCGCCGATGACGACCCCCGTGCCGTGGTCTATCATGATGCCGCAACCGAAACGGGCCGCCGGATGAATGTCTACGCCAAATACCTCTGAAGCGCGGTTTTGCAGAAAATAAGCCAGTGTCTTTCTGCCCTCCACCCATAAAAAGTGGTTGATGCGGTGCGCCTGTATCGCGTGAAAACCCTTGAAATACAACAGCGGCAGGCAGTATTGGTCGCAGGCAGGATCGCGCTCGTAATAGGCAATGATGTCGGCACGGACGGCCGACGCCGTTTCCGGCTCCCGCGCCAGCGCGTGAAGGTAGAGTTCGTAAAGGGTGCGCGCATCCATGGTCGGACTGGCCAGCTTGCTCGACAAATGAAAAGCCAATACGCGCTCCAAACTGTCGTGGCGCAGGACGGTCATGTGTAAAAAACTGGCCAGCATGGGCTCTTCGGCAGCAGACAGGGCGGCCTCGTCCCGTATGGTCTGCCATAGGTCGAAAGTCAAATATTCCATTTTCAGGCGGCCTTCGTCAGGTGGTCGGAATGTGCGATTGTAACGCAGAAAAGCCGTCTGAAGGTTTCAGACGGCTTGCGAAAAAAAACGCGCAACTCAAAACACCTCCACACCCCGGTTATCGGCTTTTTCCGTTTCCGCGTTATCGGAGTGGCGCTTCAAACCGCCGCCCAAAGCCTTATACAAATCGGCCATATTTTCCAGACGGGTCAGTTGGTTGGCCAACAGGGCGGTTTCCGCGCCATAACTGCTGCGTTCGGCATCGAGCAAATCCAGCGCGCTGGACACGCCTTGTTTGTAACGCAGGCCGGTCAGGCGCAGGGTTTCCGCATAAGCCTTGCGCTGCCGTTGGGTGGCGGCATAACGTTTTTCCAATTGTTCGCGCGCCACCAGCGCATTGGAGACATCCTGGAACGCGCTTTGCACGGCGGCTTCATAATTGACAACCTGAATCTGGCGGCGGATTTTTGCCGCATCCAGGCTGGCCTTCAAATTCCCCCAAGTAAAAATAGGGATATTGATGGAGGGCGCAAACGACCAGGTGCCGTTGCCGCCCTTGAACAGCCTGTTGAGTTCGGTAGAACCCGTGCCTATGCTTGTGGTCAGGCTGATACTGGGGAAGAAGGCGGCGCGCGCCGCGCCGATATTCGCATTGGCCTGTTTCAGATTATATTCGGCGGCGCGTATGTCGGGGCGGTTGAGCAGCACATCCGATGTCAGGCCGGCGGGCAGGCGGTCGATTTTAAACTGCCTGTCCAACGGCAGGCCTTCGGGCAAATCTTCGGGCAGGGGCTGGTTGAGCAGCACGGCCAAGGCATTGCGCGCCTGTTCGCGCGTCTGCACCGCGTTTTCATAATCGGCCTTGGCCGTGGCAATCAAAGCCTCCTGCTGGCGCAGGTCCAGCGCGGACGACACGCCTGCGCGGAACTTCAAACTGGTCAGCGAATAAGTCTTCTCGCGGGTTTTCAAAACATTTTGCGCCAGCTTCATAGACTCTTCGGCATAGCGCTCGTTAAAATAAGCCTTGGCAACAGAGGCGATCAGCGACAAATGCGCCGAATCCCGCGCGGCCTCACTATTGAAATAACTTTGTAAGGCTGCGTCGGCCGTACTGCGCGCCTTGCCGAACAAATCAAGCTCATAACCCGTAATCCCCAAACCCACACTGTAACTCTCACCAATACGCGAACCGACACCTCCCAAATCGGCAGCCGTACGCTGGCGCGCGCCCTGCCCGCTGGCGGCCAGTGTCGGGAACAGGGCGGCTCGGCTGATGCGGTACTGTTCGCGCACCGCTTCCGCATTGAGTGCGGCGGCTCGCAAATCCGTATTGCGTTCCAACGCGATTTCAATCAGGCGGTGCAGGCGCGGGTCGGCAAAATAATCCTGCCAGCCC
>CAUVCE010000087.1:0-7529 GCA_963550425.1 uncultured Neisseria sp. | reverse complement strand
CTTCCGCGTCGTCTTCGTCTTTGCTGGTCAGCGGGCGGTAGAGGATTTCGACGGGATAGGTGCGCCCGCTCACTTCCAGCACGGGCGCGCCGTTGAAGTGTTGGGAAAAGCGTTCTGCGTCTATGGTCGCCGAGGTAATGATGACTTTCAAATCGGGGCGGCGCGGCAGGAGCTGTTTCAGGTAGCCCAGCAGGAAGTCGATGTTCAGGCTGCGCTCGTGTGCTTCGTCGATAATAATCGTGTCGTAGGCGGCGAGATAACGGTCGGTCTGCGTTTCTGCCAGCAGGATGCCGTCGGTCATCAGCTTGACGCAGGCATCGCGCGAGGTGTGGTCGGTAAAGCGTACCTTATAGCCTACCGCGCTGCCGATTTCCGATTTCAACTCTTCGGCAATCCGCTCCGCCACCGAACGCGCGGCCAAACGGCGCGGCTGGGTATGCCCGATTAGCCCCGCCGCCCCGCGTCCGAGTTCCAGACAAATCTTGGGCAACTGCGTGGTTTTGCCCGAACCGGTTTCGCCGCAGATAATCGTTACCTGATTTTCGGCAATGGCTTTTTTGATTTCTTCGAGCTTTTCGTGAACGGGCAGGGTGTTGTCGAACTCGGGTTTTGGCAATGCGGCCAAACGCTTCAAAAAAATTTCGTGCGATTTTCGGTATTTTTCTTCGACTTTGGACAAGCCGCCGTATTTGTTGGGATTTTTGAAGGCGGATTGCAAAAAGTGGCGGTCTTTGGAGAGAATTTGGGAAAGATTCGGCGTAGTCATAAAATAGAAAAAAACGAATGAGGGTATTTATAACAAAAAGCAGCCTCCTCTATCGGACTGCTTAAAAATTAATATACGGGTTTTGATAAAAAATTTTATTTTTAATAAAGCAGATTAACAAAAACCGGTACAGTGCCGACTAGCCCTGACTCCGCTTTTTGTTAAACCATTATAACTATAATAAAGACGATATAATCAAACAGATAAAAATTTAGGTCGGATTATTAAAACCCGACCTAAATAATTTGACGAATAAAATGGGTCGTGAGCGATTCGAACGCTCGACCAACGGATTAAAAGTCCGCTGCTCTACCGACTGAGCTAACGACCCGAAAGGCTTTTATTATACTTATTCTTTTAAATTTGTCAAGGCCTATTTCCTAAAATAAAAATGCAATCATCATATATCTGACAAAATTTAGGCAAAAAGCAATGTGTAATAACGGAATCATAAAAACAAGGTTTGCCAAAACTCATTCATGAAGAGACTGCTGCTTCAAACGCGACAATTCGGCTTTTACCTCTGTTATGGTTTGTTCATTCAACAAACGGTCGATGTTCTTCCAAATACTGTGGTAGCCGAAAGAACCCTGCTGCATTTCGCGTTTGGCTTCGGCAATATCCCAGCCATGATAAACAATACGGTACATCGCAGAAATCAGGCCTGTTCGGTCGGCACCATGGTAACAATGTACCAAAACGGGGCCTTGTTGCTGTTGTTGTTCTATTAAATACAAAATTTCGGCAATTTGTCCGGGCCTGATGCGCCAAGTCAGAAGCGGCTTGTTCAATAGAAGGATACCGCTGTCTGCCAAAATAGCCTCGTTATCGTTACGGTCAAAATAACGAAGGTTAATCACACTCTTAATGCCCAATTCATGAACGGCTGGTACGTCTTCGGCCGTCAGCTGTTCGCTGCGGTAGAATTTTTCGTCTACCTGATAAAGGTTGGCGTCCTTTTTAACGGGAGTTGCCCAATGTGATGGCCGAACCGGATGCTTGTCTACAAATCCGGCGCAAACTTGGCCGGAAAAGGCGGTGCACAACAGTAAAGCATATAGGCGCATGATTTTTCCTTTTGTTAAAACTCTTGCTAGAGGTTAGCACTAAAAGGTTTCCCCCGCCATTTGTCAACGGCAGGGGGATATAATTGAAGCAATTATTTTTTTGGTGAGGGGAAACTTCTTCCGGTTAGGGTAAATAGAAACATAGGACTGCACGTTATGCGTAATTTTGTGAGTTGTAATATTTCAAACAAATATAAACGTTATGTTGCCTCCTAAATCCGGGGTTATAATCCTCAAAGGATTTTTAATAGGGAAAATAAGTTTTTATGGCACAGTTTTTTAACATCCACCCCGATAACCCGCAAGAGCGCCTGATCAAACAGGCGGCTGCATTGATACGTGAGGGAGGCGTGGCCGTATATCCTACCGATTCGTGTTATGCCTTGGGCTGCCGTTTGGGCGATAAAGACGCAATGGAACGGATTTTACGCATCCGCCGTATAGATTTGAAACATCATTTGACCCTGATGTGTGCCGATTTGCGGGAGCTGGGGCTGTATGCGAAAGTGGACAACGGCCAGTTCCGTCTGCTTAAAGCCGCCACGCCGGGCAGTTATACCTTCATTTTACAGGCCACGAAAGAAGTCCCCAACCGCACATTGCACCCGAAACGCAAAACCATAGGCCTGCGTGTTCCGGACAACGTTGTCGCGCTGGCACTGTTGCGTGAGTTGGGCGAACCTTTGTTGAGTTGTACGTTGATGTTGCCCGAAGACAATGAACCTCTGACCGACCCTTACGAAATCCGCGACCGCCTGGAACATTCGGTCGATTTGGTTATTGATGGAGGCTGGTGCGGTACTGAACCGACTACGGTTATCGATATGACCGACGGTATAACGCTGGTACGCGAGGGGAAGGGCGACAAGGCCTCATTCGGCTTATAGCGGATTTCCGCCTTATCTTCGTTGGCATATAAAAGCCGACCGAAATGTTTTCAGACGGCTTTGCGTGTTTGAATCAAACGCCCAAAAACCAGAATTTTGCCGCCCATAATACGGCCACTATCCATACCATGGGCGGTACGTCTTTGACGCGGTTGCAGATGAGTTTGATAAGTGCGTAGCCGATAAAGCCCATGGCTATGCCGTCTGCAATCGAATAGGTAAAAGGCATGAAGACGATGGTAATGAATGCGGGCGCGGCCTCTGTCATATCGTCCCAAGCGATTTCCAATACCGAACGCAACATATGTATGCCGATATACAGCAGTGCGGGTGCGGTGGCGAAGGAGGGAACGGTTTGCGCCAGCGGAGAAAACCACAGGCAGGCCAGCATCAAGATGCCCACGGTTACGGCGGTCAGACCGGTACGTCCGCCGGCGGCGACACCGGCCGCACTTTCCACATAGGGCGTTACGGAAGACGTACCCATGGCGGCGCCGGCCACGATTGCGGTGGAGTCGGCCAACAGTGCGCGCTTTAAGCGCGGCAGCTTGCCGTCTACCAACAAACCCGCGCGGTGGGTAGTGCCGACCAGCGTTCCGGTGCTGTCAAACAAGTCGACCAAAAAGAACACGAAAATTACCGCCATCATGCTGCCGCTGAACAGTCCGTTAAAATCCATGGCGAACAGGGTGGGCCGAATGCTGGGGATGTCCGACGCGATGCCTTTGAATTCGGTCAGCCCCAGCGGGATGCCTAACAGGGTAACGGCAAGGATGCCGAGTATAATCGCGCCGCGTATCCGAAAATAATCCAACATAATTATCAGGAAGAAACCCAACAGCGCCAACAGCACCGGCCAGTTGGGGACTTTGATTTTGTTTTCCGTTATCAGGTAGATGTCGGCCATTTTGACCAAGGTTGCATCGCTGGAAACGATGATGCCCGCGTTTTTCAGTGCAATCAGGGCAAGGAATAGGCCGATGCCGGCCGCAATCGCCATTTTCAGGCTCATAGGGAGGGCGTTTACCAGCATTTCCCGCAGTTTGAAAAAGCTGAACAGCAGGAAAATCACGCCGGAGACGAACACGGCCGCCAAGGCCACTTGCCACGGCACGCCCATGCCTTTGACTACGGCATAGGTAAAATAGGCATTCAGCCCCATGCCTGGGGCCAGCGCAATCGGGTAGTTGGCGGCCAAGCCCATCACCGAGCAGCCGATGGCGGCAGAAATGCAGGTCGCCACAAACACCGCGCCAAAGTCCATGCCGGTTTGCGACAAGGTGGCAGGATTGATGATGACGATGTAGCACATGGTAAGGAAAGTGGTGATGCCCGCCATGATTTCGGTACGTACGTTGGTTTGGTTGGCACTGAGCTTGAACAGGCGTTCAAGCAGGTTGTCGGTTCGTTTGTCCATGATTTTTGGTTAAGTTGAGTAAAGCCGATATTATAGCCGAATTGTCTACAAATGAATGGTGCTTAATAATCAAAGGGCTGTTTTTTTTCCTATATGGCATAACATACCTTTTAAAATTTTAACCGCAAACAGCGTTTCGGGCGGGTATCCTAATAAGACGCTTTGCAAAGCATTCCACCACACAACGGCATTTTTTGATATATAAAGGAGACATTCCATGAAATCCGTATTGTTTAGAACAGTTATTGCATTGGCGGCAGTTTCGTCTTTGGCCGCTTGCGGCAGCATGAGCCCGCAACAGCGCAATACCGTTACCGGCGCGGTTATCGGAGGCGCCGCAGGCAACCTGATAGGCGGCGATACCGCCTCTACTTTGGGCGGTGCGGCATTGGGCGGCGTTATCGGCAGCCAGGTCGAGCGTTATTGATGCGATACCAAAAAGCCGCCTGAATCCCGATAAGGCTTCAGGCGGCTTTTGTCTTATCTAAACAATATTCGTACGGCATTGTCTGGAAAAATCATAATTTAGATGCCGAAAAGCAGTCGGATGATTCGATAGATTGCGAAATAGACGGGGTATATCAGATAAGGCAGCAAATTGGCAGCCAACAACAGCAGGAGGATCCAAAAACCGTAAGGTTCGATTTTACGGTACTGCACCGACCACCTGGCCGGCAGGAAAGTATCGACAAAACGGCCGCCGTCCAAAGGGGGGATGGGGATGATGTTCAAGGCGAACAAGGCTATATTGATGGTAATGCCATACCCGACCATACCGGATGCGGCTGTTTGAAACGAATCGGGGACATATGGCAGTAATATCGCGCACAACCCCCAACCGAAGGCCATGGCCAGATTGGATAGAGGTCCGGCAATGGCGACCGTGCGCCAGCCCAGTTTCACATTGCGGAAATTACGGCTGACGATAGGTACGGGACGCGCCCAACCGAACAAAAAAGGAGAGGATGACAAAATCAATACAATCGGGACGATAACAGTGCCGACAGGGTCGATATGCGCCAAAGGGTTAAGCGTCAGCCTGCCTTCCTGCTCGGCCGTGTAGTCGCCCCAATAACGGGCTGCGTAGGCGTGCGCCGCCTCATGAACCGTAATGGCCAACAGAGTAGGTACGACGGCCAGCAAGAATTGTGCGAAATTAAAATTTTGAGACATAATTTTCCTTGGTGGGTGTGTTTGAGGCTTGGTTTGCTATAGGGAATTTTTAGAATTGGGCAAAGCGGGTTTCAGGCAGGCAAACAAATACGCAGTCGCAAATTTTTTTTACCGTTTTTGATGGAATGCGTACTTTGTTTCAGCTTGCATACAGAAATGGCAACTGAAAATTTTCAGCTTCGGCAGGGAATTTGGAAGCAATCCTCATCAACCCCAAATTCGACCTGCCATTATTTAAATATGCCGAAGAATTATTCTTGTACAGAATCCGCCGGCATATCGTTGCCTCCGGTTGCTGCGTCCAAAGACGCGCTGCTTTGGCAGCTTCCCAAGGCGAACACAGTCAGCAACACGGCCAATATGGCGGTGATACGCAATTCGCGGCAGGGTTTTTCCGTTTGCGGCTGTTCGGCAGCAGCCGGGGGGACGCTGCCGAAATCCAACGACAAAGAAGCGGCGGCAGCGGCGGTTGCACTCAAACTGCCTATGCCCAAGGCCGAAAGCATCTCGCCGTTCAAATGGTCGTCCAAACGGTTTTGCGGGTGCGAAAGCCATTTGACCAATTCGGGTAAATCGGGTTGCCAGCCGCGCAACACCGACAACACCAGTACCAGCGTCAAAGGCAGCAGGTCGGCGGCGGATGTTTTTCCTATGCCGCTTTGCCGCGCGATTTCGGAAACGGCCGAAGCCGCGTTGCCGTCAAAAATTTCTGGCAACAAAGGCCTGCCCAAATTTGCCAGGCGGCCGGTCTGCCCGCCTTTGGCCTCTTCCTGTGCCCGGGCAAACGCCTGCCCCGCCCTGCCGCCGACATAATCAAACAATATCCCCGCACGGTCGGGATTGGCGGCCAGATGGTGCAGCAGGCCGGCGGCAACGGCCGGCACGGCCAACGAGGCTGCTTTGATGCTGTTGTCGGCGTTTTCTCCGACCGTAGTCAGATAATGGCTTAAAATACCGCCCAAGCGGTCATGCAGCAGGGTGACTAAATCAATAGGCATAAAATATCTCCAGAATGGCAGTTGGTTGGTCTGCCGCCCGTATCGGCGGCTTTGGTGTTTCCCGTCAAACTTCGCTATGTTTGACAACCTGCAGAAGCATTCTTATTTTAATCCACTATAAATAGGGATTATGTTGTTTTTCGTGCAATACCGTGGTTATTCGGCCGTGTCCGGTAACGATTTGCGTATCATCGGGCAGGGTCAGGATTTTTTCCCGGATATTGCGCACCAAATCGTCATGATTGCTGCGTTCGAAATCCGTGCGGCCTATGCTTTCGTAAAAAATCACATCCCCCGCCACCAGCAGGCCGACCTCTTCGCAATAAAATACCACATGCCCCGGCGTATGCCCCGGAATGTGCAATACTTTGAATTTGTATTTGCCCAAGGTCAGGTTGTCGCCATCCTCCAGCCAGCGGTTGGGCATAAAGGGCGGTGAAACGGGAAAGTTGTAGTTGGCGGTAATTTCCGCCAAATTGGCCAATAGGAAGCGGTCGGCCTCGTTGGGGCCCACGACCTCCAAATTGGGAATGTGTCTGGATAGTTCGACCACGCCCGCCACATGGTCGAGATGGCCGTGCGTCAGCCAGACGGCGCGGGGTTTCAGGCTGCGTTTTCCCGCTTCCTCCAACAGGCGCGGCACGTTTCCGCCCACATCGGTAAAGACGGCATCATTGGTTTCATCGTCCCACATCAAGGTGCAGTTTTGGCGGAACAGTGTAACCGAAATAATTTCCACATGCAGCGACATCTTTTTCCCCAGTCATTCAATATGTATTACGCAAAATACTGAATTATATGTGATAATCCGGTTCAAACCAATCACAATGCATCAAATATGGGCAAAATGTTTATTTTTTCGGGATTTTCTGTCTAATGACGGGAACATTGCGGTAAAAAATACGCAAATGGCAATAAAGTCGGTTGCGGGTTAAACCGATTTTCCTGAAAGTAAGTTGTTTCGGTAACTGCTGGATAACCTACTATATATTTAGACTGTTTGGATATCAGACAGTCGGATATTCCGACAAAATCGGAAGCGGCCTGATGTTTTCAGGCAATCTCCTTTCTAATATGGCCTAGCCGATTTACGGTATAATTCCTTATCTTTGATGATTGTTTCCCAAGCATAAACCATGACACGCAAAATCCTCGTTACCTCCGCGCTGCCCTATGCCAACGGCAGCATCCACCTCGGCCACATGGTCGAACACATCCAAA
>CAUVCE010000086.1:0-7538 GCA_963550425.1 uncultured Neisseria sp. | reverse complement strand
CGGCGGCGGTCGGAGCTATGGTTTGTACGCCCTGCGAACCCATGCGCTCCGTATAAAAACCGTCGCTCATGGTGAAGCGCGTGCCGAGCAGGCCGACGGCGGACAAGCCTTGCCATTTGATGGCGGCGGCAGTCGCATCGACGACGTGCAGCAAGGGGATGCCGGCCGACTGTTCGATGGCGGGGGCGACTTTGTGCATGGTGTTCGTGGCGAGCAGCAAAAAATCCGCGCCGCCCGCTTCCAACTTCCGCGCGCTTTGCGCCAACACGTTTCCTGCCGCCATCCAATCGCCGCTTTTCTGCAAACGGACGATTTCTTCAAAATCCACGCTGTCGAGCAGGATTTTGGCACTGCGGTTGCCGCCCAAACGGCGGTTGGTCTCGCGGTTGATGATTTGGTAGTAGAGCACGGTGCTTTCGGGGCTCATGCCGCCGATGATGCCTATGGTTTTCATAATATTCCCACTTAAAACTCAACATTAGAAAGGCGACCGCCGGACATCACCCTTTCGGCCTGACCTCCGCCGGCGTGCAGCCGAAATACTTCCTGAAAGCCTGAGTAAAACTGGAAGCATGACGGTAGCCGCAATCATAAGCCACCTCGCCTATACTGATGCGCCCCGTCGACAACATATAAAGCGCATATTGCATATGCTTGTGCCGCAGCCACTCGCTGGCCGTTACGCCGAAATGTTCGTGCACCCTGCGCTGCAAAGTCCGTTCGCTGACATTCAACGCGGCTGCCAAACCGGCCACATGATGAATGCCGCCTTCAAACGCCTCATTGAGCAAACCGGCAAACCCCGCCGAGTGGACGGGCATGGCCGCATCTTCCCGTTTGGGGTAACGGATTAGGAAATCGCGCCACAAACCGGCCAGCAGCCGCAAAACATCGGCTTCCCGCTGCAACACGTCCGCCACATCGCCCAAAGAAGCCCCAAGGCAGCCTTCGGCCAATACCGCCGTAGCGCCGTCCAACGGCCAACTCCTCACCCTTTCGCTATAAACATGAGCCAGCAGCTGCGGCCGGGAAGGCTGCATCAGCCAATGGTCTATTCCGCGCAACGACACCTTCACCGTTGTTTCCCCGCAGTGCAGATAACGGCTGAACAAAACCTCTTCGCCCGCCGCCACCAACACCACCCTGCCGCCGTCTGCCGAAAACCGATACCTTTCGCGGTTGATGCCGAAATCCAACGAACCTTCCAGCAGTAACACAAAAGTGATATACGCGCCGGCCAGGCGGCTGCAATGCACGTCCCGCACCGCCGTCATCCGCCCGCCGTGCAGGCTGATGCCGCTGTTTAGGGTATTGAAGCAATAATCCCCGTCCAAAAAACCCCGACCGCCGTCCTGCCCCGTCAGGTGCACGAAATGGCGGCTGTCCATGTGTTGCATAGTTTTGTCGCATTTTCGATAAACATTGTCGCATTAACGATAGCATTTATTCGTGAGGGCGACAAACCCCTATATAAAATAGGAACTATTATTGATTATAAAAAACCAACTCGGCCAAAAAACAAATAAATCAATATAAAACAATAAGTAGCAAAAATAACCCCTTTCCCAAACAGCCGGCAAGGAAAAACAATGAGACCCGAAATAAAGCCCAAGTGCCTGATAATCCTTTCCACCGCCCTGTTCTGCGCCCGCGCCGCCGCCGGACAGGCGCAAATCGAAGCATCGGGGATAGGCGAAGTTGTTGTGCGCGGCCAACGCAACACCCCGAAGGAAAGCAGCGACAACTACACCGTCAAAGGCAGCACCTCCGCCACCAAGCTGGATTTGAAGCTGAAGGAAACCCCGCAAAGCATCAGCACCTTCACCCGGCAGCAGATGCAGGATCAAAACCTGCAGGATTTGGATTCCGTGTTGCAGGAAGCACCCGGCATTACGGTTTTGCAGGACAGCATTACCGGCATGGGCGAAGCCCAATTTTATTCGCGCGGCTTCCCTGTTGAAAACTACCAGATAGACGGCGTGATCGGCAACAAGGAACTCTTGGGTGGCAGCCGCTTTGTCGGTGCGCAGGACACCTTTCTTTATGACCGCATCGAAATCATACGCGGCTCTACCGGCATGGCCACAGGTGTGGGCGACCCGTCCGCCAGCGTCAATTTCGTCCGCAAACGTCCCAAGGGCAAAAACACAGGCCAATTCAATCTGAAATATGGTTCGTGGAACGACAAACGTGTCGAATTCGACCAAAATTTCGTCATCCATCCGACCTTGCGCGGCCGCTTTATCGCCACTTGGGGAGACGGCAACAGTTTCATCGGCCGCGTGCGCCGCCATTCCAACACTTTCTACGGCACACTCGACTGGTCGCCCACCGACAAAGGCCAAATCAATATCGGCATCGGCCGCCAGTACCGAGGCACGTTCGGCGCGCCGCGCAAGGGTCTGATGCGCTATTCGCGCGTTTACGGTACGGACGGGGCGGAAGGCTCGGAATGGGTGGATGCGCGCAACCTGCCTGCCGGATTCAACAACAGCGCGGTATGGGCATACAACAAAACCCTGCACACCAATTTTTTTGCCGAATACAAGCATCAGTTTAACAAACATTTGAAGCTGCAAGCGTCTTATACTTCCACCCGCACGCAAAACAAAAGCCTGTACGGAGACATGGGCACAACGGGCTACGCGCCGGCATACAACGCCGCCAGTTACGAATGGGGGCGCGAAGGGCATGACGACCACACCCGCGCCTTCGACATCATGCTTGACGGCCGCTTCAAGCTCTTCAACCAGGACCAGCAGGTATTGGCCGGATTCGGCGGCATACGCAACGTGCAGCGCGAAGATTATTACCCAAGCAGTATTCCGGCGGAAGATTTTTATGTTTACAACGCCCTGCCGCCAAGCGGCGGCAATCTGAACCACCGTTATCTCAACGAAGCCATCCCGTTGGATTATTGGAATAACGGCGACTATCCGATGCTTGGGAACAGTATCGCCTTCACCGCCCCGATAGGCCCCGCCAATATCCGATACGGCGCGCGCAAGGAACGCGAAGACCAATACGGCCCTTATTTCGCCATCAAATTCAAACCCGCCGAACATTTTACCTTCATTCTCGGCGGCCGCCGGCTGCACTGGAAACGCAAAGGCGGCACAAAATGGGAAAATCCGGGTGCAAACAAAAGCGGCAGGCGGGAGTTTGACGGCAACCAATCGGGAAAAGGCATAAACCAAAGCTCTTTTTCCGGCCAAAGGCTGGGCGACGTAGGCAAGGTGGACAAATTCGTCCCCTACGGCGGCCTGATTGTGGAACTTGCCCCCGACATCAACGCCTATGCCAGCTACACGGGTATCGCCCGCACCAATAATACGCTCAAAACCCGCAATGCCCTGAAAAACGGCGGCGGATACCTGCCGCCGATTACCGGCAATTCGAAGGAAGTCGGCATCAAGGGCGGGTTGTGGCAGGACAGGCTGAATTTCTCGCTGGCCTATTTCTCCATGACCCAAAAAGGTTACCCCAGCTTTATGCCCACCGGCCTGCGCTGCTATAAATGGGAATTCAACGCCGATTCGGGCGAAAACGAATGCAAGGACGGCGAATACGAATATGATGCGTCCAAAGGCTACACCAGCCGCGGCTGGGACATCAACGTCGCCGGACGGCTCACGCCCAAATGGAAGGTGCAGGCCGGATTCGTCAAGCTCAAAATCGACCGCCCCTTCCAAAATGCCGCATCTTCGTTCAATGATTTCGGCGAAGATTTGAATTTGGAATATGACGGCACTTACACCGCCCCCGATAAGACGTTCAAGTTTTTTACCAGCTACAATCTCACACCCAAATTCACCGTCGGCGCAGGCATGACCCGGAGCAGCGGCATCAAGCCCAAAGATTGGGCGCAAACTTATGTGGACGGCAAAAAAAACAGGGTGGAAAAACCCAAACCGCTGTGGCAACCCGCATACAGCCTGTTCAATATCATGGCGCGGTATCAAATCGGCAAAAACGTCGCCGTCGCCGCCAATGCCGGCAATTTGGGCAACAAACGCTATTACACCAACGCACGCAGCAATTTTTACGGCAAACCGAGACATGCGTCCGTCAGCCTGCAAATGAAATGGTAGGCCGTCTGAAAACGCCGTTTTAACGAAAAATCCGACCAATAAAAGAAAGGGAAACCCATGAGATACGGAAAAACAGCATCCATACTGGCTGCGGCCGTCCTGTCCGCCTGCTCCATGAGCGGCGGTTCGGGCGACGGTTTTTCCTACGACCTGGTACCGCGCCCCGTCCCAGGCAGGCCGTCCGACAACGTCAACGCCGGCCTGACCGCCCGGCAGGCGCAGGACAAGCAGCTTATCGCCGGAAACAATCAGGCCTTTCACTTTTCCACATCGGCCACGGACAACATCATGGACGAAAACTGGAACGTTGCCGGCATGTCGCGCCTGAAATCGCTGACTTTGGCCGTGAACGGCAAAACCTACGAACTCGACCTGCCGAAAAAACAGGAAAGGTGGGTGTACCTGTCCCCCAAACTGGAAGATTTCAAAAAAGGCTACGGCGTTTATCCCTACACGCTGGAGCGCGTAATGGACAATAAAGACGGCGAAACCCAAAAGGGACGCTACAAACTCTACAACCAACCTTATTCCTTCGTGGCCGGCAAGTTTTTGGACTGGAAGAAAACCCTGAGCCAAAACGGCACTTCGTCATGGACGACCGAAGACGGCGGCCTGGAACATGAAAACGAAATATACTACGGCCACGGCGGCATAGACCCCGGCAAACTGCCGCAAAACACCACCTATACCTACTCCGGCAAAGCCTTCGATGCCGAAAGCGAAGGCGATTTGCGCTACGACATTACCTTCAAAACCGACAACACCGGCTACGGCAGCGGCAAAATCACCGGCATGACCACCCGCGGCGACATCGAACTCAAACGCGGCGACATCGGCGTGAACGGCAATGCGGCAGGCATTACGGGCGATGCGGTCAGCAGCAGGGGCGGCGAAGGCGGCGGCCGAAGCAACGGCACATACGAACTGGGCATCTACGGCCCCGATGCGGCCGAAATCGCCGGTACAATCACCTTCGAAACCCCCACCGAAAACCGTTTGGACGAAAAAATAGGCTTTGGCGGGACGAAAAAATAAACCGTCTGCAAATACCGTTTCAATCAATTGCCGTCGTTTCAAAATCGGCAAACCGTACAAAACTTTTCAGACGGCCTGACCGACATTATGCCCGACATCCGCACCCTAATCCTGCCGATCTTCCTGTCCCTGACGGCCGCGGCCGAAACCCTGCCGCAACCGCCCGAGCCGCCGCCCGGCACGGCAAGGCCGTCTGAAAACGACCTGCTGCCCGCCGCGCCGCCTGCCACAGGCCGAACCGCGCCCGCCAAACGAACCGTCCGGTTGGACGAAACCGACCTGAAAAACAACCCGTCCCTGCTTGAAGGCCTCCTAACCCAAGCCGTTTACCGCCGCGAATGGGCATTGGCTGCCGACCTGCTGGCTGTATACCGAAGCCTGCCGCGGCACGACCGCATACTGGCTGCCTACGTCCGGGGCGCGCTGCTGCACCAAAGCCGCCGAACCGCCCAAGCCGTCCGACTCTACCGCGGCATCCTGCACGGACACCCAGACCTGCACTACATCCGCCTGAACCTGGCGCAAATGCTGCTGGCCGACAAACAGCCGCGCGAAGCCGCCGCCGAATTTACCCGCCTGCAAACCCAACCCGACCCCGCCATGCAGCAGGCTGCCGCGCACGGGCTGGCCGAAATACGGCGGCAACAGGCATGGCGGGCAGCCCTGTCGGCGCAATACGAACGCAACAACAACATCAACAACGCCTCATCCGCAGAAGTCTTGGAAGCCGGCGGCAGAACCTTCCGCAAAAGCCCGGAATCGCTGCCGCAGACCGCCAGCGGCATATACTACGGCATAAGCGCGGAGCGCACCCTGCCGCTGGCCGGGCACCGCAAACTCGGCCTGACCGCCCGTTTGGACGGCCGCCATTACCGGGACAACCGCCGCTACGGCCAAACCGCGCTTTACCTCGCCCCCGCCTACCGCTACGAAACCCGCAACACCGCCTACCGTATTGCCCCCTTCGTCAGGCGTCAATGGCTGGACAGCCGCCGCTACCTGCAGTCCCACGGCATAAGCCAAAACCTAAACATAGCCCTAAACAACCGCAGCCAAAGCCAAACCGCCCTTACCGTCCGCCGCGACCGCTACCGCGATGCCGACCTGCGCGGCTATAACGGTCGCATTATCACCCTGTTGCAAACACTGGTATACAACGGATCGAACCGGACGGCCTACGGCGGCATCGCCCTAACGGACAACCGCATGCAAAAAGACTACCTGTCATCGCGGGAATGGGATTTGCACACAGGCTGGGCGCGTGAATGGCCGCAATTGGGCATCTCCGTTCATGCCGCCTACGGCCGCGAACAATACCGCGCCGCCCCCGGCCCAAACACCGCCGTCCGCATCTTCTACCCCCGCCGCCGCCGCGACCGCAGCGTGCAACTGGACGTATCCGTCTGGAAGCCGAAATGGCAATACGCAGGCTTTACACCGAAACTCAACTTCTCCTTCCGCCGCACCAAAAGCAATATGCCAACCTTTTACAGCCGCAACCGCAAACAGGTATATATCAGCGTGGAGAAATCGTTTTGAGCGGTTTTTACAATGTTTCAACACGCAGGGCCGCAGCGCAGCCCCGTAAAATCATTCAAACTGCGCCCACCACTGCCGCGAAACCAAGTCTGTGCCGACTTCGTAATATGAGCCGACATCTGTTGCGGCATCGTGATAGGCATAAATCGTGTACGCCGGCTGACCGCCACGGTAAAACACAATATTGGCCGAACTTCCGTCCTGCACATCCAAAAAACGGATGAATTGCCAACGGCCGCCGATACCGTTCACCGCCTCCGCCACCCGCCCGACCTTGGCAGGTTCGTCTATATACAGGCGGAATTTGTCTTCTTTTTTCCCATATCCGTCGATTTCCACCGACACGGCCTGCACATCGGCCGGCACTTCAAACGGATGCACATGGATACACCCTGCCAAAGCGGCGGCGGCGAACCCGGCCGCAACCCTTCCCGCCTTTGAAAGAAAGCGGTTTCCGCCCCATCGCATGCCCGGCATATTTATCTCCTTTTTGCATTTCAAATACAACCGGTTTTGCTTACCGCCGCGTCAGCACGAAGCTGTCGTCTATCAGCCGCCACACGTTTTCTGCGGGCGTTTGTGCCAATACAAAGCTCAACCAGTGTTCTTTGTTCATGTGGTAGGCGGGCAGGATGCCTGCCGTCGCGCGCCATGCGCCGATGTGTTCGGGACGGCATTTGACGTTGACGATTTCCGTCAGACCACCTTCGCCGCTGCCCAGTTTTTCAGACGGCACGGGCATATAAAGGCAGAACCATTTGCGGTTGCCCGTGTGGCGGAACACGGCAAAGTCGGGGGATTTCGCCCACGGATATTCCGCCGCCGCGCCGTAGCGTTCGGCCAGTCCGTCAAACAGGGTTGTTCGGTTCATGG
>CAUVCE010000085.1:0-7595 GCA_963550425.1 uncultured Neisseria sp. | reverse complement strand
GAATCTGTTGTTTAAAAAATTGGTTTTTGCTGGAATATTTCAACACACAGGGCTGCACATAAGGCGCAGCCCTGTGTGCAGCCCTGCCGGAAGGGGTTACGCCCCCTCACAAATAAACCCGAATCCTGCCGCCCCAAAGGGCGGGGCTTCAACCATTAAGGAAATTTTGATGAAAATGTCTTTGTCCTCCCGTTTGGAGGCTTTTTGGCGCAAGCCGCAGGCCTATTGGCTGCTGTTGCCCATGCTGGCCGCCGCCACGCCGCTGGCTTTCGCCCCCTATTATCATTTTTGGCTGATGCCGCTGTTGTTTGCCGCCTTTGTCCGGCTGTTGGAGCTTAGGCCGGATGTGCGGGTGCGCAGCGCCTATCTGTTCGGCCTGACGGCTTATACGGCGCAGTTTTATTGGATTCATTCCGCCTTGCACGATGTGTCGGGGATGCCTAATCTGTATGCTTTGCCGCTGACCCTGCTGTTGCCGGTATATTTGGCGCTGTATCCGGCCGCCGCCGTGTGGCTGTGGGAAAAGGTAAGGCTCAACCGCTGGCTGCATACCGGCGTGGCCCTGCCGGTGTTTTGGACTTTGGCCGAGTTTGCGCGCGAAAGGATGCTGACCGGCTTCGGCTGGGGGGCGTTGGGTTATTCCCAAATTGCCGATTATGCGCCCTTGGCGGGGTTTGCGCCCGTGGGCGGTATTCATTTGGTCACTTTGCTGACTGCAGCAACGGGGGTATGGCTGACTTTGATTGTAGATAACGAAGGCCGCCTGAAAGCCCGATTTGCCGCCCTGATTGCCCTGGTTGCATTATTATTTGCCGGCCACGCCTTGCGCCACACCGGCTTTACCCGCCCCGTCGGCAGGCCGTCCACGGTTGCGCTGGCGCAGGGCGACATCGGGCAGCGGCTGAAATTTTCCGAGGAGCAACTGATATTTACCCTGCAGCGTTATTACGACCAGATTGCCGGGACGCGGGCCGAAATCGTGATTCTGCCCGAAACGGCGCTGCCCTTGATGCTGCAGGATTTGCCTGAGGGCGTCGTCAACCAGTTTGCCGACCAGGCGCGGCGCAACGGCAGTTCGCTGGCGGTCGGCGTGCTGCAATACACCGCCGACCGGCATGATTATTTGAATGCGGTTATCAACCTGTCGTCTTATTCGCCCGAGGCCCCGCAGGACATCCCATATTACGCCAAAGACCATTTGGTGCCGTTTGGCGAATACAAACCGCTGCCCAAACTGACGGCGGGGTTGTACGACATAATGAGTATGCCTTTGTCCGACATCAAACGCGGCGGGGAAGGGCAGAAACCCTTCATAATGGCGGGCCAGCGCGTGGCCTTCAACATCTGTTACGAAGACGGTTTCGGCGACGACCTGATTTCATCGGCGGCACAATCCACCTTGTTGGCCAATTCCAGCAACCTGGCTTGGTTTGGCCGGTCCAACGCCATGTTCCAACATCTGCAGCAGTCGCAGGCACGCGCATTGGAATTCGGCCGCTACATGGTGCGCGCCACCAATACCGGCGCGACGGCGATAATCGATAACAAAGGCCGGGTGGTTGATTTGGCGCCTGCGGATACGCCATTCGTATTGGAGGGCGAAATACAGGGTTTTGAGGGGGAAACCCCTTATATGAAGCTTGGCGGCTCGCTGCCGCTGATTGCCCTGTTGGCCGTTGCCGCCCTGTTGCTGTTGGTATGCGGGCGCAAGGGCAGGGACGATTTGTCGGAAGGCGGGGAAACAGATAGTTTGCAACAGATTAATGGGGAAAATAAAACATTGGCCGGTACGAAATGAAGCCGCCGAAGATTGATTCGCATTAATCCGTTTCACATTGTGGCATAATCGACATCGGTAACCGCCTGTTTGGGAAAACATAACGGTTCGGATAATATTTCGGGACAAGGCGGGTTGCCGACTTGAAAGGAGTTTTGATGAGTATTTCCTTCTCGCAATATCTGCTGTATCTGCAGTATATGGGCATAAGCATCTTGATGCTTTTGATTTTTGGCGCGGCCTATCACCGCATCACGCCCGCACAGGAACTGCGTCTGATTAAAAACGGCAATCTGGCCTGCGCCCTGTCTTTGGGCGGGGCGATGGTCGGCTTCTGCCTGCCGCTGGCATCCAGCATCGCCCACAGTGTCAATCTGCCGGATTTCGTGTTGTGGGGGCTGGGGGCGGCGGTATGGCAGATTTTGGTTTATTTTGCCGCCACGCGCCTGCTGCCCGATGCGAACCGCGAATTGGAGGACAACAATGTCGCCGTGGGTGCCTTGTTCGGCAGCATTTCCATCGCCATCGGCCTGTTGAACGCAGCTTGTCTGTCATAAGAAAGGATTTTAGCCATGTTCGGTTTTATCAAAAAACAATTTATCGACGTCATCCAATGGGAAAGCCCCGATGACGGGACGCTGGTGTGGCGGTTTCCGATTGCCGACCAAGAAATCCAAAACGGCGCAAGCCTGACCGTGCGCGAGGCGCAAATGGCGCTGTTTGTGGACGAGGGCAAAACTGCCGATGTTTTCGCACCCGGCCGTTATACGCTCAATACGCAGACGCTGCCCGTGCTGACCTATCTGAAAAACTGGGACAAGCTGTTTGAATCGCCCTTCAAATCGGATGTTTATTTTTTCAACACCAAACAGCAGCTCGGCCGGAAATGGGGGACGGCGCAGCCGGTTACCGTGCGTGATGCGGAATTCGGCGCGGTGCAGCTTCGTGCTTTCGGCATGTACAGTTACCGCATCGGCGATCCGGCCAAATTTTTTACCGAAGTCTGCGGCGTGGTCGAAAGCTATTCCGGCATACAGTTGGAAAATCAGTTGCGCAATTTCGCCATGACGCAGATGGCGGCCGCCTTTGGTTCTTCGGGTGTGCCGTTTCTCGATATGGCGGCCAATCAGATGATGCTGTCGCAAAAAATGACCGAACTGCTGATGCCGGATTTCGCCCGTTTCGGCCTGTTGCTGGAAAGTTTTACCGTGGAAAGCATCAGCCTGCCGGAAAATATCCAAAAGGCCCTCGACAAGAAGATTTCGATGGGCATAGTCGGCGACATGGGCCGTTATGCGCAATATCAAACCGCCGAAGCCATACCTCTGGCTGCACAAAACGAGGGCGGCTTGGCCGGCATAGGCGCCGGCGTGGGCGTGGGGGCGGGAATCGGGCAGGCAGTGGCGGGCGCGATGGCCGGCTTGACGCAGCCGCAGCAGGCCGCCGCCGTTGTCGCGGAAGACCCGCAGGCCAAATTGGCTAAGCTGAAAAACCTGCTCGACAACGGTTTGATTTCCGCCGATGACTACGAAAAAGCCAAGGCAGAGGTACTCAAACAACTGGTCGGATGAACGTAATGTTTTTTCAGAATTGAAACCCCGCCCTTTATGGCGGTAGTGCGGTAGTGCGGAGTTTGTTTGGGAGGTCATTTATGCTTTTGCCACCCGATATGCCCGAAGTGGTTTTGCGGGAAACCTCAAAACAGATGGTGGAACGCTTGAACCGCGAATTGGATGCCGGGCAGCAGGAATTATGGTTTGCCAATCCGAGTTTTTTGCAGGAAGGGCAAATGAAATGGATACTTGGCTGGTGGCTGTTTTTTACGGCTTTGGCCGCCAATCTGTCGTCTTGGCCGTTTGGCAGGATGGTTGCGGCAATGGCGGCTGTTGTGGCGGTTGTGTCGGTTCTTTGGCGGGCGGGCGGGGGAAGGCTGCGTTGGCTGATTCTGCCGACATGCCGGTTTGTTTGTCTGAACCTGCAGGATAAAACCCTGACTTTTTATAAAGGAGGCAAACGGAAGCAACGCATTGTGCTGGACGGCCGGTGCGGCCTGCATCGGGACGATATTATAAGGAATCATAATTCCCCAACTGTTTCTTCTATCATTTATATCGGCCATACTTTAGGACAGGTATCGGAAAAATTGATGGTTTTTTCCAGCGCCATACTGCCGGACGGCCTGACGCTGTGCAGGAAGCTGTGCGCCCGTTTGGGTTTGCGCGACAATTTGGCATCCTGCCCCGAACCTGTGCCGGCGGCAGAAGATAAGGGGGCGGTAAAGGCGATGTTGGTTGTCGTATGGGCGGTTGTCGGGCTGGCGGTGATGATTATTGCGTTTGCTTTGTTTGGCGCGGGCAGGCATATGGAAAAAATCGGCCGCATCAACGAGGTGGCAGAGTGGAAGCAGGTGATATTGGTCGGGCGGGAAGATTGCAGTTTGCGCTCGCCCAAGCACTGCCGCCGCAGCCTGTCCGTCCTTGACGGGGAGGGCAATTTGATGACGCGTTTGGATTGCGGGGGCTGGGAAGGCAATTTGTGTGCCTTTCCGGGCTATAGGTATGATTTCGGCAAGGCCGATTTGACCATGCGCCACAAGGACGGGGATTATTCTTTGCTGGCGGTTGCCTACCGCGACCCGCAAAGCGGCAGGGAAGTGCGTTTGGACAGACGCCGCTGAATGTGTGCCGCCCGTTTTATGAGTATGTTGTCGCCCTGCCGCCCGGAATGGCGGGGTTCAGACTGTTAAGGAATTGTGATGAACAATGAGCCTATGTTTCGAACCACCTGCCCCGGTTGCGGCGCACCCGTCCATGCACGCTCCGCCACTTCAGTTACGCTGGTGTGCGGCTATTGCAATAATATGCTGGTGCGGGAAGACGACGGCATTGTCGATAAAGGCCGCGATTCGGCGCTGATAGAGGATTTCAGCCCCCTGCAGGTCGGTACGCAGGGGTGTTATTGCGGTGTGAATTTTACGCTGGCCGGCCGCGTGCAGATGCATTATGACGCAGGCGTGTGGAATGAATGGTATGCGTTGTTTGATGACGGCGGCTCGGGATGGCTGTCGGAGGCCGGCGATATTTATGTATTGACGCGCCCCGAGTCGGCCGCCCCAGACGGCTTGCCGGATTTTGCCGATGTGCGCGCCGGCTTTTCGATTTTGGATTATCAGAACCGCCGCTTCATCGCCTCGGATGTGCGCGAAGTAACCATGAAGCAGGCGGCGGCACAGGGCGAACTGCCGTTTGAATTCAACCGCGACATGAGCAGCCGCGTGGCCGATTGGCGGTGCGAGAATTTTTTCATTACTCTGGATTATGGGGGCGGTGCGCCGGAGATGTTTGTCGGCACGGCCGTAAAACTCGATAACCTGCAATTGCAGAATTTGCGTACGGCAGAGCAGATCAGCGAAAGCGCGGGCCGTCTGAAAGGCACGCGCAAATCGGAAAACTGCCCGCATTGCGGTTCGCCTGTCCATTGGATAGACGGTTTGGCCGACAACATCCTGTGTCCGGGCTGCGGCAGCGATTTGGAAGCCGCGGGCGGAAAGGTCCGGCTGATTGAAGCCGACGCCATGCGCGCCGCCCAGCAGCAGGCGCTTACCCTGCCGGTCGGCAGCAGCGGCACATTGTTTTACCGTCCCTATACCGTTATCGGCGCGGTCTTGAAGGAGGAAATCGGCGCACAGGAAGCGTTTGACCTGATGTATGCCCTAAAGCCCCCGAACGGCATCGTGCCGGAGAGCCGCTGGTTTGAATATCTGCTGTACAATCCCGAAAAAGGTTTTTTGTGGCTGGTGCAGGCCGAAGACGGATGGAGTGTGTCGCGCACATTGGAAAACTGGCCGCGTTTGGATAAAAACGGCCATCCCCAGGGTTGCCGCCACCTGTACAGCTACGGCGGCAGGGTGGGTTACGCGGTCGGCGCGTTTTATTGGCATATCCGCCACCGTGATCTCAATTATTACAACGATTATGCCGAGGGGCGCAACAAATTGTGTTGTGAATTGTCGCGGCAGGAAATGGCCTGGAGCAGGAGCGAACCCGTCAACTATAAAGATATCGCCCAAGGTTTCGGCCTGCAGCAGACAGACGGCCATTATATGACAGACGGCGGGGTCGAAATGGCACCTGCCACGAAAGGCCTGATATGGACGATGTGCCTGATTATGCTGATTATAAACATGCCCGCGCTGGCTTTGCCCAACAACGACATCGGCTATTCCGCCGTCGTGGTCGGGGGGGCTTGTTGGATAATGTATAAAATAGGCAACGGGGGGCGCGAATCGCTGGCAGCCACCCGTGTGGGCTTTTTCGCCATGTCGCTTTTTATCATATTGATAGGCAGCATCCTGCATTATGGCGCGTATGGGGACGGCAGCAATACGGCGGGCCATCGCGGCTATAACGGCAGCAGCGTGGGCGGTTTCGGCAGCGGGGGGTACGGCGGGGGGCATAAATGAACCATGCCCCGGGCAGCCACAGCCTGCTCGACCTTTATGGTTGCGACCGCGCCGTTTTGCGCGACGAGGGCAGGTTGGAGGAGATTCTGACGGCCGCCGCCCAAGCCGCGCAGGCCACCGTGCTCGACAGCCGCTTCCACACCTTCGGCGGAGCAGGCGGCGTAACCGGCGTTTTGCTTTTGGCCGAATCGCATATCAGCATCCACACCTGGCCGGAATACGGTTTTGCCGCCGTCGATATTTTTTTGTGCGGCCGGATGCCCTCTGAAAACGCCCGCCGCGTCATTGAACAGGCCTTGCAGGCGCAAAGCGTGTCTTGGCGGCTTGTGGCGAGGGGCGGGGTTGTTTGAAACCTTGGTTATAAATTATGTGTGGTGGAACAGCCGGTGGTAAATTGATACGGGGCGGGTTAATGTTGCAGCAGTGAATAGGCGGTGTTTCATTTGAATCCGAATGTGCAGGTTTCAGTCTTCTGATGTAAAATTGTCGATAATTTTATCCTTCATCAAATTTTCTTTTTCAATTAAACCCCGCCATTTCAGGAGCAGACCATGTCCGTCAAAGACGTTATCAAACTGATAGAAGAACACGAAGCCCGCTTTGTCGATTTGCGTTTTACCGACACCAAAGGCAAACAGCACCACTTCACCATTCCCGCCCGCATCGTATTGGACGACCCCGAAGAATGGTTTGAAAACGGCCAGGCGTTCGACGGCTCCTCCATCGGCGGCTGGAAAGGCATCCAGGCTTCCGACATGCAGCTGCGCCCCGACCCCGCAACCGCCTTCATCGACCCCTTCTTCGACGACATTACCGTCGTGCTGACCTGCGACGTTATCGACCCCGCCAACGGACAAGGCTACGACCGCGACCCGCGCTCCATCGCCCGCCGCGCCGAAGCCTATCTGAAATCCTCAGGCATCGGCGACACCGCCTTCTTCGGCCCCGAACCCGAATTCTTCGTCTTCGACGGCGTCGAATTTGAAACCGACATGCACAAAACCCGCTACAAAATCACGTCCGAAAGCGGCGCATGGGCCAGCGGCCTGCATCTGGACGGCCAAAACACCGGCCACCGCGCCGGCGTGAAAGGCGGCTACGCACCCGTCGCACCCGTGGACGCAGGTCAGGATTTGCGTTCGGCCATGGTGAATATTCTGGAAGAAATCGGCATCGAAGTCGAAGTCCACCACGCCGAAGTCGGCACCGGCAGCCAAATGGAAATCGGCACCCGCTTCAACACGCTGGTGCGCCGTGCCGACCAAACACAAGACATGAAATACGTCATCCAAAACACCGCGCACAACTTCGGCAAAACCGCCACCTTCATGCCCAAACCCATCATGGGCGACAACG
>CAUVCE010000084.1:0-7709 GCA_963550425.1 uncultured Neisseria sp. | reverse complement strand
CAACAAATGGCCGGGCGAAACCGACCGCGAATGGGGACGGGTAATCAAAAAAGACTCTGCGGTTACGGCTAAGATTGATGAGATTTGGGGGGAATTGGGGTTGTGAGGAATCAGATATTTCGAATTTTCAGGCCGTCTGAAAAAGCCGGAATGTCGGCAGATGGAATTTACTGAGACAATCCGCATGAAAAATGCCGTTATATACATACACGGAAAAAACGGGAGAGCGGAAGAAGCCTCCCGCTATCAGAAAATTTTCCATAACGAATATAAAGTGATAGGGTTTGATTACCAATCGGCATTCCCTTGGGAGGCCGAAACGGAATTTCCTGGATTTTTTGACCGCACAGCTTCCCGATATGATGAAACCATCTTAATTGCCGACAGCATAGGCGCCTATTATTCCATGTTGTCGCTGTCGGACAAAGCCATTAAAAAAGCCATGTTTGTCTCGCCGATTGTGGATATGGAAAAACTGATTTCGGATATGATGGTTTTGGCAAACGTATCGGAAAAAGAGCTGTACCGGGAAAAAATCATCGCAACGCCTTTTGGCGAACCCTTGTCTTGGAAATACTTTTCTTATGCCAAAACCCATCCGATAACTTGGAGAATCCCGACCAATATCCTTTATGCGGCAAACGACAATATGACTTCATTGGAAACCATAACGGAGTTTGCAGAAAAAATCCATGCGGGCCTAACCGTTATGGAAAATGGGGAACACCGGTTCCATAACGAAGAACAAATGGCGTTTTTGGATAATTGGCTTCAAAAATCCATATAGCCAATCCCGGCATCTTTCCGGATTCCAAAGAATTTGATCGAGAAACCATCAAAGCCGGCAATAAATATGATTCTAAAAACCCGATATTTCTGTTCGTCAGAATTTCCTTAATGGTTGAAACCCCGTCCTTTGGGGCAGTAGAATCAGGGTTTATTTGGGAGGGGTGCAACCCCTTCCAAATCAGGTCGGCACATAGGGCTGCACCTTATTTGCAGTCCCATATGTTGAAATATAACTAGGCGAGATGTTATGTCATCTGAAGCAATTTGGACTTTTCCCTTATTCAATCCGCAACAGCCTATTGACTGGCAGGCACTGGAAGATAGGTTTGACTGGTTTTCCGATATGCGGGGCGTACCTCAGGATGCCGCATGGCATGCCGAGGGCGATGTGTTTACGCATACCAAAATGGTTTGCGAGGCTTTGGCTGGTTTGGCGGAATTTCAAAATTTACCGATACAGGAACAATATATTTTATTTTCTGCCGCCTTGTTGCACGATGTCGAAAAGCGTTCGACCACCTATGAAGAATTAATAAACGGCAAAACCCGTATCATTTCGCCCAAACATGCAAAAAAAGGGGAATTTACCGCCCGCAAAATCCTATATGCCGATTTGGACACGCCTTTTGCCATACGCGAACAAATCGCCAAGTTGGTGCGCCTGCACGGGCTGCCTTTGTGGGCAATAGAAAAAGCCGAGCCGGATAAGGCTGTTATCGCCGCCAGTTTGAATGTCAATTTAAAACATCTGGCCTTATTGGCCGAAGCCGATGTTTTGGGAAGGATTTGCACCGATAAGGACGATATCCTCCTGCGTATCGACCTGTTTCGCGAATTGGCAAAGGAAAACGGCTGTTTCGAACAACCCTATCCTTTCGCCAACGACCTTGCCCGTTTCAATTATTTGAACCGTGAAAACGCCCTGCCCGACTATATGCCTTTTGACGATGCGGCCTTTGAATTACATATGATGTGTGCATTACCCGGCAGCGGCAAAGACGTTTTCATCAGCCGGCATTTGAGCAATATGCAGACCCTGTCTTTGGACGATATCCGCCGCCGGCATAAAATCGACCCGACCGATAAAAAAGGTACGGGCAGGGTTATCCAGTTTGCCAAGGAAGAGGCAAAAGATCTATTGCGCCGCCGCCAGGCCTTTGTATTTAATGCCACGAATATTACCGCCGATATGCGCGGCAAATGGCTGAATTTGTTCCATGATTATGGCGCACGGGTAAAAATCCACTATATCGAAGTACCTTACCGCCAGTTATTGGCGCAAAATCATAACCGCGAATTCAAGGTTCCGGAAAAGGTTATTGAAAGTCTGTTGGGCAAATTGGAAATCCCAACCTACAAAGAGGCAAGGGAGGTTTTGTTTCACTGTATGTGATGGGGTGGTTGATATTGAAACGGTTTGAATGTGATTTTTTATAATGGCATACAGGTCGGACGGTAAGCCGGGTTCTGTCATCGGACAGTCATTCCTCTAGGCGCACCATTGCTGATACGCTCCAGCAACCTACCCGAACGCTCGGCGGGCCGCGTCAGTGCGTTCTGTTTGGTCTTGCTCCAAATGGGGTTTGGCCTGCCGCAAGCTGTTGCCAGTTGCGCGGTGCGCCCTTACCGCACCTTTTCACCCTTGCCTGTGCCGACCTCTCGGCCGGCCATCGGCGGTTTTGCTTTCTGTTCCACTTTCCGTCGCGTTGCCGCGCCCGGCCGTTAGCCGGCATTTTGCCCTTTGGAGCCCGGACTTTCCTCCCCGTATGCCGCCTTGCAGCCATACGCGGCGACTGTCTGTCCGGCCTGCATGCGCGGCAGATTATAGCCGAAACCGTTATTTTTTCATACAAGGCCGTCAAACAGGGATTTTGAAACTGTTTCAGGGTGCTGGCCGTCTAAATTCATAAGCCTGCCAGCCGTAAGTTTGATAATCGCACAAAACGGCAGGCTGCCAATGTTTTGTCCAATGTTCGTCTGTTTTGACATGTTTTTCGCGCACTAATTTGAACAGGTTGTCGAATTCGTTTGGCTGTACGGGCAAATCGCCGTTATTGGTATAAAAGCCGGCGGCATTGCGGATAACGAAACCCTCGCTGCACGGCAAGCCTGTTTTCGGATCATAACCGCCCAATAATCCTTCGGTTTCCACACTCTTCGTCCAAGGCATGCCCAAACAGGCCTCCAGCCAACTTTCCAGCGCGCGGTTTTCGGATTGGCATTGTTGGACGAAATCCGCCAGCGGCTGCCTTATCGGCAACTCGGGTACGGTGGGGAAATCAAACAAGCCGGCATAAAACTTCACCTCATCCCAAGAAAGCCACCGCCCGTCCTGCCGCACGGCAAACAGATAAAAAAACGACTGCAGACGATTATATGCAATAGAATGAATACCATACATATTCTCGCCAAACAATTCCAAATCGTGCAAATCGTCCTTTATCAGCCGCCAGCGTTCGACCAGCGGCTTATCCCACGGATGGCGGCTGGGCGCGGCATGCGAACGGGCAAATACGCCGTACCGGTTAAGGCAATTGTTTTGACCGTCCAGCTTTTCGGTCAATATCAGCGGCTTGGCGGCAAAGGCGGTTATATATCCGTTTGGCATAAAACGGTCGTCCGAAGTCGTACCCAAGCTGATTTGGGCATGCAAAGAGCGGCTGTATTTTTCGTGTTGCATAAGACAAGTATTATCTGCCGTTTAAATTTCAAAAGTATAGCCGATTAAAATAAAAAAACCCGGGCGGCAATGATTTCGCAAGCGATGATATTCGCGCCTATCTGTACTGTCCGCATCCTGATTCATATTTAATCAACCATCTATTCCTTAACGGTTGAAAACCTATTCCTTATGGCGGTAAAATAACCCCTCCCCATATCGCTAATATAAGGAGTTTAGCCATGCGGTTTTTGGTTGCCGTTTTATTGTCCGCCTGTTTCGGCCTGGCTCAGGCCGCCCCCTATCAGGCCTTGAAACAACAAGATGTCGTCAAGCAGGGCGAACAGGGTCTGGCGCGCGCCGTAATCCATGTCGGCCAATATGCGGGCGACTACCCGCCCAAGTTGGACACCCCCGCCGACCGCAAAAAAGCCGAGGCGGACGTGCGCTTTTTGGCCGCGCAAACGGACAAACTGATGAAAGGGGCAAAAAATGCCAACCTGTTGGGATGGCGCGCCCGCATTTATTGGATGGGGCATAATCTGGACATCAAAGGCTATGCCCAAGAAGCCGACAAAAGCTACAGCCAGCTGCTGCAGTTGGCAAACGACCAACAAAAACCGGCCGTACAGGAAGAATACGGCCGCTTTTTATCCTCCGCCGCCATGACGGCCAAAGGCGAGAAAATGTTGCGCGCCGCCTATAACGGCGGCCGCAAAAGCAGCGGCTTCCCCTTGGCGTTGAACCTGGTTGCAGGCGGCAAAACGGACGAGGCCAAAACCATCCTGCGCCGTTATGTCGCCGACTTCCCCCAAGACAAACAAGCGGCTACCGTTTTGGATGCCTTGGAAAGCGGCAAGGTACAGGTAAAGGAAAGCAACTAGGGGAAACGGTGTTTTACGGGGCGGAATACCGACCGCCCCCTAATATACGCATGGACAAAGGCGGCCTTGCGCCCCGCTGCCGGGGTGAGGCCGCCTTTTCTGCCCGCCTATCAGCCGTGTTCGGCCAACATTTTGTCATACACAGCGTCAGGCACATAGCGGCGTATGATTTCGCGCCACCCTTCGGGCCCGACCAGCCCTTTGACCAAAGTGGACGAAACCTCGGCAAACTCGCGCGGCGGAATCAGCAGCACGGTGGAAACCTCGGGCTGCAGGTCGGAATTGATGTAGCGTATGGTGCGTTCATATTCGTAGTCGGACGCGCTGCGTATGCCGCGCACGATATAACCCGCATTTACGCTGTGGGCATAATTGACCAAAAACTGGTTCTCAAAGCTGTCAATGCGGACGTTGGGAAAATCTTTTGTGATGTCGGTCAGCAGTTTGCGGCGTTCGGCAACGGTGTAAGTGGGTTTTTTGTCCGGATTGATGCCGATGGCAACTATCAGTTCGTCAAACAATGCCTGCGCTTCGCGTATCATCCATAAATGACCGTTGGTGGGCGGGTCAAAGCTGCCGGCATAAACGGCGCGGCGTATGGTTTTGGTTTGCATGGATTTTTTGTAATTCGGTTAAAGCGGCAGCATATCGGGATTGTGAAGAAATGTCAAAAAGCCGTCCGAATATCTTCCGAACGGCTTTTTCAAGCGTTTCTTTAATCAGTCATCGTTACCGGTCAGCGCCATCAAAATCTGCAACAGGCTGGTAAACAGGTTGTACAGGGATATGAAGATGGACAACGCGGCACTGATGTGGCTGTTTTCGCCGCCTTCAATCACTACGCGGGTCTGCCACATAATCATCAGCGAGCTGAAGAACACAAACACGCCGGCAATGGCCAAACTCAATGCGGGCAGTTTGAAAAACAGGTTGGCCAGTATGGCGATAATCAGGACGATTGCGCCAATGCCCAAAAAGCGGCCGAGTGAGTTGCTGTTGAAATTGGCTTTTTGCGCCAATACCGACATCAGCCCGAAAATGGCCGCCGTCATCAGGGCCGCCGTGGCAACCAGCTTGGAACCGCCCGAAATGCTCATGCTGTATTGCAACAGGGGAGACAGCAGCGCGCCCATACCGAAGGTAAATACCATCAGCAGAACCGCGCCTACGTTGCTGTAACGGTTTTTCTCAATGAAGAAAATCATGGCGTAGAAAAAAACAAAAAATGCAATCAGGCCGCCCCACCCGCCAATATGGAAATTTGTGCTTGATGCAGCAAACGCACCCAGCGCACAGGGTATAAAGGATAACGCCAACAGGCCGTAGGTCTTGCGCAATACGGTGTTGCCAGATACCTGTCCCGAGACGGAATAGTCGTAAACATCATTCTGCATGGTGCCCTTCCTATTGTTTGGGTTGTAGAAAGGTTTGGATTTTATAGTAAATTCCGTATCTTGTCTCTATTTTTTGCAAGGGTGCGGCTTGGTTTTCAAACAGATTGGCTATAGAATAAGGTTCTTTAAACAACAAGGCCGTCTGAAATGCCGTTTTTTTCCACTTCCAACCTGCGTTACTGGCTTTTGGCCATCCTTATCGTCATAACCGACCAAATCAGCAAATACGCCGTCCTGCGCCACTTCCAATTTGCCGAACGCCGCATCGTCCTGCCTGATTTTTTCGACCTGACACTGGTTTACAACACGGGGGCGGCGTTCAGCTTTTTGGCCGGTGCGGGTGGTTGGCAGAAATACTTTTTTATACTTTTGGCCTTGATAATCAGCCTGTGGCTGGCAAAAGGCATAGTCGGACAAGAGTTAGGCAGTTTTGGGCGATGGGGGGCGGCGATGGTTATCGGCGGCGCGCACGGCAACCTCATTGACCGTTTTATACACGGACATGTAATTGATTTCTTACTATTTTACTGGAAAAACTGGCATTATCCCGCCTTCAACGTGGCCGACAGCTTTATCTGCATCGGAGCGGCCTTATTGGTCATAGACAATTTCAAACACAAAAGATAGGATGATGAAACTTAGACGACGGAGGCGGAAAATGCTGCCGAAAATTGCGGCCGTAATCCTGGTACTGGCATGCGGCAAAACTTATGCCGCACAACCCTACCGTTTTGACGACTACCCTGTTGGCAAAATCCATCAGGGCAAACGCCACAAACCCAAAATCACGCTGCAGTGGCGTAAACAACAGATAACTATCATGGACGGTTATGCCGACAAAGGCGGGCAGATTGACTTTGCCGGCCACTATACCACGGTCGTTTGGGGCTGCGGCACCGGCTGTGCGGCGGGTGTCATGACAGACGCACGCGACGGCACGATTCACAACCTGCTTCCGGTAAGTTCGTCTGACGAAATGCTGCCCTGTTTCCTGCCGGACGGCCGCGAAGACGAAGCCGGCCTTTTCCAATACCGTGCAAACAGCCGCTTATTTACCGTATACACCTGCCGCTTCAAACCCGTTGCGGACGAAAAGAAATATATTCAATGGAGGACGGACTATTTCTACGAATGGCGGGAACAACAGAAAAAATTCGTCCTATTGAAAAAAACAGTCAAAAAAAGCGTGGTACCGGCTTCCTGAAAACCCAAATTGCCGAAAAAACCGCTTTTTTACAAATATTTAAGAGAAACAATTATGACCCAAAAAACCATCATGCTGGCCAATCCGCGCGGCTTCTGTGCGGGTGTGGACCGCGCCATCAGCATCGTCGAGCGCGCTTTGGAAGAATTCGGCGCACCGATTTATGTGCGGCACGAGGTGGTGCACAACAAATTCGTGGTGGACAACCTGCGCGAAAAAGGCGCGGTTTTTATTGAGGATTTGGCCGACGTGCCGCCCGGCGCGACGCTGATTTATTCCGCCCACGGCGTATCGAAGGCCGTACAGGAAGAGGCTGCCGCGCGCGGTTTCCGCGTATTCGACGCCACCTGCCCGCTGGTGACCAAAGTGCACAAAGAAGTGGCGCGGCTCGATGCGCAAGGCTACCAAATCATCATGATAGGCCACAAAGGCCATGTGGAAGTGGAAGGCACGATGGGGCAGCTTCCCAAAGGGCGGATGCTGCTGGTGGAAACCGTGGAAGATGCCGAAAAAGTAATGCCCGACCATCCCGACCGCCTCGCCTACGTCAGCCAAACCACGCTGTCGGTAGACGAAACCAAAGACATCATCGCCGTATTGAACGCGCGTTTTCCCAACATCAAAAATCCGCATAAGGAAGACATCTGTTATGCCACCACCAACCGTCAAAAGGCGGTGAAGGATTTGGCAGAGGAATGCGACATCGTGATTGTGGTCGGCTCGCCCAATTCGTCCAACAGCAACCGCCTGCGCGAAGTGGCGGCGCAGCGCGGCGTGGA
>CAUVCE010000083.1:0-7833 GCA_963550425.1 uncultured Neisseria sp. | reverse complement strand
GCGCAATACAGGCTGTGGCTGCCGTCTTTCGCGGGCAGGCTGCCGGACACGACCACCGAGCCGGCCGGTACGCGGCCGTAGTGGATTTCGCTGGTTTCGCGGTCGTAGATTTTGGTGGACTGGCCGATGTACACGCCCATGGAAATCACGCTGCCTTCTTCGACAATCACGCCTTCGACGATTTCGGAACGCGCGCCGATGAAGCAGTTGTCTTCGATGATGGTCGGGGCGGCCTGCAAGGGTTCGAGTACGCCGCCGATGCCGACGCCGCCGCTCAGGTGGACATTTTTGCCGATTTGGGCGCAAGAACCGACGGTCGCCCAGGTATCGACCATCGCGCCTTCGTCCACATACGCGCCGATATTGACGTAAGACGGCATCAGGACGGTGTTTTTGCCGATAAAGCTGCCGCGGCGTGCCACGGCACCCGGCACGGCGCGGAAACCGGCGGCGCGGAATTCTTCTTCGCTCCAGTCTGAAAATTTGGTCGGCACTTTGTCGAAGTATTTGTTTACGCCGTCGTTTTGCACTTCGTTGTCTTGGATGCGGAAGGAAAGCAGCACGGCCTTTTTCGCCCATTCGTTTACTTTCCATTCGCCCGCACCCAGGCGTTCGGCGACGCGCAGGCTGCCGGAATCGAGTTGGCGGATGGTTTCCAACACGGCCTCTTTGACTTCGGGGGCAACGGTGGTCGGTGTGATGTCGGCGCGGTTTTCAAAGGCGGTTTCGATGATGTTTTGCAATGACATGTTTTTCCTTTCGGGTGTGAAATGGGATTTCAGTGCGAAAGGCCGTCTGAAAGCGCGGTTTTGATGCTTTCAGGCGGCCTTTTTCATAATGCGCTGCTTACAGGCCGGACAGGGCGGCGGTGTCGTGCGCAATCATCAGTTCTTCGTTGGTCGGCACCACGACGATGACAGGCGTTTGGCCTTTCGGGCTGATGATGCCTTCTTTGCCGAAGCGCACGTCCGTATTGGCCTGTTCGTCCAGTTTCAGACCCAATAAGGCCAAATGGGCGACGGTTTGGGCGCGGACGGCGTTGGAATTTTCGCCGATGCCGCCGGTGAACACCAGCGCGTCGATGCCGCCGGCGGCCACGGCCATGGCAGCAATGTATTTGGCCAGGCGGTAGGCGGTAACGGCCATGGCCAGTTTCGCGCCTTCATGGCCTTCGGCTGCGGCTTCTTCCACTATGCGGCAGTCGTTGGACAGTTCGGAAATGCCCAGCAGGCCGGATTTTTTGTTCAAGAGGTCGCTGACTTCTTCCACGCTCATGCCTGCATTGGCAGCCAAGAACGGGTAAATGCCGGCATCGACGTCGCCGCTGCGCGTACCCATCACCAAGCCTTCCAGCGGGGTGAAGCCCATGCTGGTATCTTGGGATTCGCCGTTTTTCACGGCAGTGATGGATGCGCCGTTGCCCAAATGGGCGATGACCAGGCGGCAGTCTTTTACGTCTTTGCCGATGATGCGGGCGGCTTCGGGGGCGACGAAGCGGAAGCTGGTGCCGTGGAAACCGTAGCGGCGGAAGGCGTATTTTTTATACAGGGAACGCGGTACGGCGTAGGTGTAGGCGTGTTCCGGCATGGTTTGGTGGAAGGCGGTGTCGAATACGGCGACGTTGGGCAGGCCGGCGAAAATGGCTTGTGCGGCGCGGATGCCGGTCAGGTTGGCCGGATTGTGCAGCGGGGCAAGCGGGATGCAGGCTTCCAGTTGGGCGATGACTTCGTCGTCAATCAGCACGGACGCGCTGTATTTTTCGCCGCCGTGCACGACGCGGTGGCCGATGGCTTTCACATCGGCATCCAGGCCGTATTTTTTCAGTTCGTCCAAAAGCGCGCCCACCGCGCCGGTGTGGTCGTGGCGGCCGGCCAGTTCCACGCGGTGTTTCTGACCGTCTTTTTTGAAGGTGATGTAGGCATCGGGCGTGGTCAGTTTTTCGCCCAGGCAGCTTAACAGCACTTCGCCGCTGTCGTTGTCGAGCACCGCGCCTTTCAGGGACGAGCTGCCGCAGTTCAATACTAAAATCAGGTTTTTGGACATATTGTTTCCTTTATTTGGGAAGTTGGGACGGCTGCATTATACAGACCGTCCGAAAAGTAGGGAATGTTGCCGGAAAAGGGCAGGCCGTCTGAAAACGGTTGGATTCAGACGGCCTGTATCGGATCGGGCTCAATAATAAACGCGGGTTTTGTTTTGTTCGGTGTTTTGACCGTTTGCGGATTCGCCGGCCTCTTCTTTGGAAGATTCTTCTTGAACTTCTTCGGTTTTACCGCCTTCCTGTGCCGCAACTTCTTTTACTTCTTCTTCGGCGGGGGCGGGCTGGGCATCGTCATGAGTTTCCGTTTGTCGGGCATTTTCGGCATCTTCAGCCTGTTCGTCCTGATTTTCCGCTGTTTTATCAACCGTGTCTTCGGCGGGCTTTTCGGG
Organism: uncultured Neisseria sp.; assembly: GCA_963550425.1. Lineage (GTDB taxonomy): Bacteria > Pseudomonadota > Gammaproteobacteria > Burkholderiales > Neisseriaceae > Neisseria. The sequence continues at coordinate 5,403 of CAUVCE010000083.1, read as the reverse complement.
GGTCTGATTAGCTTCCTCTTCTGCTTCAACCACTTCCGAAACGGCCTGATTTTCCGTATCTTCGTCAGACGGCGCATCGGGTTGGTTTTCGGGTTCGTCCTGCTTCAAGGCTGTTGCATCATTGGTCAGATAAGCGATGGCTACGGCCGTGCCGCCGCGCTGTTCCAATTGCTGCTGCAGGGCTTGGGCGTCCATCAGGGCCTGTGCGCCGCTGTCCAACCGGTTAATGACGTTTTGGTAACAGCGGCTCAACTCGTCTATCGCGCCGGCGGCATCGGCGAAGTGGCGGTTCACCTGTTGGCGGTATTCTTCAAACTGCCGGCTCAATTCCTGATAAAGCTCGGTTTGGCGGACGATTTCCGCCTGCCGGCTGCCGATGTCGGCGCTTGGTGCGGCCGGTGCGTTTGCGCCCGGGGCCGAATCCTTGCCTCGGTTGTTGAGCCAGGTAACCAGTGCGCCGGCGGCAAAACCGACGACGGCGGCAATCAGAGTAGAGGTGTCCACGTTTAATCTCCTGTATCTGTGTCTATAAACGGCCGCTATCTTAACCGTGCGGGGGTATTAAGACAAGCAGAGGAGGCCAAAAGACGGCCTGCCAGGCGTAAAAAAACATAATGCCGTTATCCGACACACGCCGTCAGGCCTTATATCGGAAAAATGCGGTTGGCGGAAACCGAAAATTTTTTAACGTGGGGGCTTTTTCGATACAATAGGACGGCAGGATTCAGTAATCGGTTTTGTCCGATTGATTGAATTGATTGAAAAGAAAAATAACGAAGGAACAAATTATGAATGCGAAAACCGTTTCGGTGCCGTTACTTTTTGCGCCGTTTTCCGTTTCTGCCGCCCAACTTCCCGACGGTGCGGCACTGTCTTTGTGGTGGGGGCTGCCGTTTGTCCTAATCCTGTTGTCGATTGCCGCAGGCCCGCTGCTGTTTTCCCATACCTGGCATCATCATTTCGGCAAAATCACCGCCTTTCTGACCCTGCTGTTCTTAATACCGTTTGCAATGGCATACGGCTTGGATGCCGGTGTGGGCATCGTTGTCCACGCCTTGGTGGACGAATACATACCGTTCATCCTGTTGCTGTTGGCGCTTTACACCGTTTCGGGCGGCATTTTGGTATGGGGCCGCCTGCAGGGTTCGCCCAAACTCAACACACTGATGTTGGCCATAGGCACACTGCTGGCTTCGGTAATGGGGACGACGGGGGCGGCGATGCTGATGATACGCCCGCTGCTGCGCGCCAACGAATACAGGCAATACCGCGTCCATGTCGTGGTTTTCTTCATATTCCTGGTGGCCAATATCGGGGGCGGGCTGACGCCGTTGGGCGATCCGCCGCTGTTTTTGGGCTTTTTGAAAGGGGTGGGGTTTGGCTGGACGGTAAAACACATGATGCTGCCCGTCTTGCTCGGTTCGGTTGTATTGCTGATGGCGTTTTACATGTTGGATTGCCATTATTTCTGCAAAGAGGGCAAACCCGAACTGCCTTTGTCGGAAGCGGATGCGGATGGCCGCTTGAAAATCCACGGCAAACAAAACCTGTTTTTACTTGCGGCGGTTGTCGGTTTGGTGCTGATGTCCGGCATTTGGCAGCCGGACACCGGCGTGGACATTTTCGGCAGCCATTATGCCCTGCAAAACCTGGTGCGGGACGGGCTGTTGGCCGCCATCACCTTATTGTCCATAAAAATCACGCCCAAGCAGGTCAGGGCGGGCAACGAATTTGGCTGGGAGCCGATAGCGGAGGTAGGCAAACTGTTTTTGGGCATCTTTATCACCATAGTGCCGGTATTGATGATATTGAAGGCCGGTTCGCAGGGCGGTTTGTCCTTTGTCGTATCCATGGTGCATAATGAGGCGGGCCAACCGGTCGAAACGATGTATTTTTGGATGACCGGCCTGTTGTCGGCCTTTTTAGATAATGCGCCGACCTATCTGGTATTTTTCAATTTGGCGGGCGGCAATGCCGGTGTTCTGATGAGTGGGCAATTGTTCCGCACCTTGCTGGCGGTGTCCATGGGCTCGGTATTTATGGGCGCGCTGACCTATATCGGTAACGCGCCGAACTTCATGGTAAAGGCGATAGCCGAGCAGCGGAAAGTCAAAATGCCCGGTTTTTTCGGCTACATGATTTGGTCTTTCGGCATACTCGTGCCGTTGTTTGCATTGCATACGCTGGTGTTTTTTGTTTGGAAAATAGCCTGATAAGGGGTGGAAACGCGCTGTTTCCTTATCGGCTGCGGCGCGTTTTCCTCTTCTTGGGCGGCCGGCCGTTTTCCTGCCCGTTGCGGCGGTACTCGAACAAATCGCAGGCGCAATCCGCCACATCGCAAAAGTCTGTTACATCACAATCGCCGCGTTGGGATTGCGGGCTTCGGCTTGGCCGGTTTTCAAACGCCGCATAACGGCAATAGGCAAAACGCCTTTTCAGGCAAAACCAGCCCCTTATCAGGCCGTAACGCCGGACAAGCCTGTAACCGGTGCCGGAACAGCCACTGCCGCCGTAGTGCAGGCGGTAAGGGCAGCCGTAACCCTTTCGCGGGGAAATAAAGGCCTGATAAAACCGTATCAATAACAAAGCAGGATGCCTCATTCCGTTACCCATTCAGGAGTTTGACGGTGATGCACCGCCTTCGTCGTCCTCTGCCCACGCCCGCCTCAGGGCTTTTTGTATAATTTCCATATCAAAGCCGCGATAAGCCATAAAGCGGATTTGCTTTTGTTTCTCATGAAAGTCTGCGGCAGGCTGCTTGAATTTTTTCCGGATGACGCGGACGGCGTTGTCCAACTCACTGTCGGAGTCGGGCAGAAGTCCGCGTATGGTGTCCGCATCCACTCCTTTTTGCAGCAAATCCTGCCGCATCCGGCGCGAACCGTATTTGCAGCCCTTACTGTGGATATAGGCCTCGGTATAACGCTCATCCGACTGCCACCGGCGTTCGGCAAATTCCGCCAATATACCGTCCATCTCTTCCTCGCTTTCCGCATAAGGCGCGAGCCTGCGCTTGAGTTCGGCGCGGCTGATTTCCCGCCGTGAAAGGATGTCCAATGCGCGGGTGCGGAGTGATTTTTGCACCTTCATCAAAATTTCCTTAATGGTTGAAGCCCCGCCCTTTGGGGCGGCAGGATTAACGTATATAAAAAATCATATGGCTGAAATTTTTGCATCGTTTTCGCGGGCGCGGCGCAGATGCCCGTAAATTTCGGGCAGCGAGGCAACCAGCAGGTCGGGGGCGGTATCGGGTTTTTTTGCCAAATCATACATATCGCCATAGCCGAAGGAAACGCCGGCGCAGAAACAGCCGGCAGCCTTTGCGGCCAGGATGTCATTGCGCGAATCGCCGACCATCAGCATATTTTCCGCCGCCACACCCAATACCTCCGCCGTATGAAGCAGCGGCATGGGCGAAGGTTTCTTTTCGGGTAGGCTGTCGCCGCCGAGAATCAGGCTGAAATAATCCGATAAACCAAGTTCCTTCAACAATTTTATAGCCAGCAGTTCGCTTTTGTTGGTTACCACGGCCAAAGGCAGCCCCATCGATTTCAACAAACCCAAACCCGCTTCGGTTTCGGGATACGGGCGGGTATGGTCGGCAATGTGTCCGGCATAATATCGGACAAACAGCTCAAACCCGCGCTCCCAAAATTTCTCTTCCGCACGGCCGTCGGCACGCCCGGTCAGCGCGCGGTGTACCAATACGGCAATACCGTCGCCGACATAACTTTCAATGACATCCTGCGGCAGCGGTTTCAAGTCCAAAGATTCCCGCATGGCGTTGGCCGCCGCCGCCAAATCAGGTACGGAGTCGCACAATGTGCCGTCCAAATCAAAGACTATGGCGCGAATGCGGTTCAAATCCCGATAATTCATTATTGCTCCTTGATGGGGAAAACATATAGGGCTGTGCGTTATGTGCCGCCCTGTGCGTTGGAATATATTGGTTCCGCTTGGAAAAAGGCATTTCAGACGGCATCGGCAGCCAAAAGCCTGGCCGCTTCAACCGCATAATAAGACAAAACCCCGTCCGCGCCGGCACGTTTGAAAGCCAGCAGGCTTTCCAAAATCACCTTTTCGCCGTCCAACCAGCCGTTTTCAACGGCCGCCTGCAACATGGCGTACTCACCGGATACCTGATAAGCATAAGTTGGGACACCGAATTCGTCCTTCACACGGCGCACCACGTCCAAATAAGGCATTCCGGGTTTTACCATTACCATATCTGCGCCCTCGCGTATATCCAACGCGACTTCCTGCAAGGCCTCATTACTGTTTGCGGGATCCATCTGATAAGTTTTCTTATCGGCCTTGCCCAAATTTCCCGCACTGCCGACCGCATCGCGGAAGGGGCCGTAGAAGGCGGAAGCATATTTTGCCGAATAAGCCATAATGCGGGTATGGATATGCCCGGCATTTTCAAGTGCCTGCCGTATTGCACCGATACGTCCGTCCATCATATCCGACGGGGCTACCACCTGCGCGCCCGCATCCGCATGGCACAAAGCCTGCCGAATCAAGACATCCACAGTCTCGTCATTCAAAACATATCCGCCCTCGTCCGTCAGCCCGTCTTGGCCGTGAACCGTATAAGGATCCAACGCCACATCGGTCATAATGCCCAATTCGGGGAAACGCTGCCGCAAAGCCCTCACACTGGTCGGCACCAAACCTTCCGGATTATAAGCCTCCTCCGCCCCGGCAGTTTTACCTTGGGTAACCACAGGGAAGAGGGCCAGCATGGGAATACCGAGCCGGACGGCCTCTTCTGCCGTATACAGCAACCTGTCCAAACTTTGCCGTTTGACACCCGGCATAGAGGCAACCTCCTCTTCCCGATTGACACCTTCCAAAACAAAAACCGGATAAATCAAATCATCGGCAGACAAAGCGGTTTCCCGCATCAGGCGGCGGGAGAAATCATCACGCCTCATACGGCGCATACGCGAAATTGGTGCGGAACGAAAAGGGAAATCCATAAAAATCCTTTTAAAATCAAAATATAAAATTAACCTGATAGATAAAAGACATTATAGGCGGCCATTGACAAACACACAGAGGAAAAGAGGCCTGCCTCTAAAAATCAAAAATTCTACGCCGAATCATATCGAAAGCAAAATGCCCAAACAACCAAAGTTACCCATACTAAAGAACAACATTATTCTGAAAGCACAACCCCAACATATTTATATGTCGCCTATCACCAATTGCCAAAACTTAAAAAATCCCCTTAGCAATTAAGGCTAAAAAACTCCAAACGGTCATTCTGCAATAAAATACTAAAAGAAAATTTATATGTATAACAATCAATTAATATTTCAAGTCAAAATATTTCAACAATCAAATTTGACAACAATTTCCGTATTCTGTATAGTTCGGCTCTTCGCTGCTTCGCAGCAA
>CAUVCE010000082.1:0-8042 GCA_963550425.1 uncultured Neisseria sp. | reverse complement strand
TGCGGGCAAACAGCCAACTGGCGGCGACCACGCCCAAAAAACCGCCGTGAAACGACATGCCGCCCTGCCACACCTTAATCATTTCCACAGGGTGGCTGAAATAGTATTCCGGCTGATAAAACAGCACAAAACCGAGCCGTCCGCCCAAAATCACACCCAACACACCCCAAGTCAGGAAATCGTCCAACATTTCGACCGTAAACGGCGTATTACCCTGACGGATACGGCGGCGCCCCAGCCACATAAATAGCACGAAACCGACAATATAACTCAAAGCATACCAACGAACGGCCAAAGGCTCCACGGCCAACGCAACGGGGTCGAAATTCGGATGGATAATCATCGTTTGCCCTCCAAAAAACAAAGGGCGCATTATATAGCGAAACAAACCCTGCCGCAGGCGGCAAAAAGCCACAGCCGACATTTTCACAATATCGGCTATAATGCAGCCTTTTCCCGCGACGGCAAAACACCATGCCCACATTAAAAAACGACACCTTCCTCCGCGCCCTGCTCAAACAGCCCGTCGAATACACGCCGATTTGGATGATGCGCCAAGCGGGGCGTTACCTGCCCGAATACAAAGCCACGCGCGCGAAAGCGGGCAGCTTCCTCGATTTGTGTAAAAACACCGAATTGGCGACCGAAGTCACCATCCAGCCCTTAGAACGCTTCGATTTGGACGCGGCGATTTTGTTCTCCGACATCCTGACCGTCCCCGACGCAATGGGCTTGGGGCTGTACTTTGCCGAAGGCGAAGGACCGAAATTCGAACGCGCCTTGCAACACGAAGCCGACATTGCCAAGCTGCAAGTTCCCGATATGGGAAAACTGCAATACGTCTTCGACGCCGTCGGCTCCATCCGCAAAGCATTGGACGGCCGCGTACCGCTCATCGGCTTCTCCGGCAGCCCGTTCACGCTCGCCTGCTACATGGTCGAAGGCGGCAGCAGCAAAGAATTCCGCACCATCAAAACCATGATGTACTCGCGTCCTGATTTGCTGCACAAAATCCTCGACACCAACGCCCAAGCCGTTACCGCCTACCTCAATGCCCAAATCGACGCGGGCGCGCAGGCCGTGCAGATTTTCGACACTTGGGGCGGCGTCCTGAGCGATGCGGCGTTTAAAGAGTTCAGCCTCAAATACATCCGCCAAATCGTTGCCGGATTGAAACGCGAAAGCGAAGGCAGACGCGTTCCCGTTATCGTGTTTGCCAAAGGCGGCGGACTGTGGCTGGAGGGTATGGCGGAAATCGGCGCAGACGCATTGGGCTTGGACTGGACGTGCAACATCGGCGAAGCACGCCGCCGCGTCGGTAACCAAGTCGCCCTGCAAGGCAACTTCGACCCGTTCGCCCTCTTTGGCACGCCGGAATCCATCCGCACCGAAGTCGCGCGCATCCTTGCCGACTACGGATACGGCAGCGGCCATGTCTTCAACCTCGGACACGGTATCAGCCAACACACCGACCCCGAACACGCCAAAATCTTAGTCGATACCGTACACGAACTGTCGCGTCAATATCACGGTTAAGCATCACCACGCAAGGAAACACTATGTGGTATCCAAGGGATATAGGCAACAAAACCTATCGGCAATACAGCAAACTCCGCAGCACCAACAATACCTATTGGCTCTGAGTGCCGCACTGCGGCGGCGTTTAAAAGGACGGTTGGGCGGTTCATCAAAATTCCTTCTTAGATTCCCCTTATCTAATGAAAATAACCTATGGCACTTAGAGACTATATTGTAAACTTGATATTGAGCGGCGTATTAATCATCGGCGCTTACCAATTCTATTTCTTCACCCAGCGGCATCCCCTGCGAAAACCCGTTGTCTGGCATTTTGAAACGGACGAAAAAATCCCCTTCCGCCCGCGCTGGTCGTGGGTATACAGCTTCCTCTATTACCCCGCCATACTCTATCTCAACATCATCGCCACCGACTATCGCCATTTCAATATGATGGCTTTCAGCTTTTTAATGCTGCTGTTTATGCAGATGCTGTTTTTCTGGCTGTTCCCCGTTTCCACACCACCGCAATGGCGCAGCATCAACTCCGGCAAAACGCCGTCCGAGTGGTTCTTGCAGTTTGTGCAAAAATTCGACCAATCCAGCAACTGCTTCCCCAGTATGCACGTTTCCGTCGCCACGCTGACCGCCCTGCACACACTGCCGGCCTTGGGGATGGCCGCCTTCCTGTTCCCCATATTGATAGCAGTATCGTGCGTGTTTACCAAACAGCACTACCTTATCGACCTGCCTGCCGGTGCGGCGTTGGGCGGGGCGGCCTACTGGCTGTATCTCAACCTAGTTTAATCCCCGCCTAAGCCATTATGTTTAATTTACTCTTCAAAACAAGGGAAAATCCATGAGCGAAAACAATGAAATCACCGTCAAACAGCCACCCCGCCTGTTTGCCCAGACACAGGAAATCATCGCGGAACTCGAAAGCCGCCTGAATGCCCCGTTGTTGTGTTATTGGAACAGCAACGGCGGCAGCATCTGCCGCAACGACGTATTGGCGCTGTACCGCATACTCGAACACATCGAACGGCACGACACGGTTTACCTGTTCATCAAAAGCGACGGCGGCTCGGGCAAAGAGGCTTTGCGCATGATCAACCTCATACGCGGCCACTGCGAAAACCTGATCAGCCTGATACCCCTGCAATGTGCCTCCGCCGCCACCATGATGGCCATAGGCGCGAACGAAATCCAGATGGGACCCATGGCCTACCTGAGTTCGGTCGATACCTCGCTGACCCACGACCTGTCCCCCATAGACCGCGACAACGACCGCGTATCGGTGAGTTTGGACGAACTTAACCGCGTGGTGAAACTGTGGCAGCGCAACACCGAAGACACCGGTTCCAACCCCTACAAATCCCTGTTCGAATACGTTCACCCGCTGGTCATCGGCGCGGTGGACAGGGCCGAATCCCTGTCCATCAAATTGTGCGAGGAACTTTTGTCCTATCACATAGGCGACTCCGAACGCGTACGCAGCATTGCCGAAATGCTCAATTCGGGCTACCCCACCCACAGCTACCCGATACTGACCAAAGAAGCCCGCCGCATCGGCCTGAACGCGCGCGAACTGGACAAGCCCGCAAACGACCTGCTGCTGGCGCTCAATGCCCGCTACAGTGAAATGGGGCAACGCGCCATTACCGACTTTGACGATACCCGTTCGCACTCCAACGAAATCCTCAACATTTTGGAAGCGCGCGGCATTCAGGTGTTCTACCAAAACGACAAAGACTGGTTTTACCGCACAGAAGAACGCCGTTGGCTGACCCTGAACGACAACTCCAACTGGCACGTTACCGAAAAATGCGGCGGCGAAGAGCGGCACTCCATCCTGCACTTATCTTAAAACCAAAGCCGACCAAAGGCACAAAAGGCTCTTTGGCGGCCCGCTATCGCGAGACACACCCTATGCATACTTGGACAGAAGCCCTGGGCGAAGAAAAACGGCAGCCCTATTTCCAACAAATCCTCGATACCGTCAAAGCCGAACGGGAAAGCGGCCAAATTATCTACCCTCCTGCCGCAGACGTATTTAACGCCTTCAAAGCCACCGAATTTGACCGCGTAAAAGTCGTCATCTTGGGACAGGACCCCTACCACGGCGAGGGGCAGGCGCACGGGCTGGCATTTTCCGTATTGCCCGACATCAAAAAAATCCCGCCTTCGCTTATCAACATCTACAAGGAATTGGCAAGCGACATTTCCGGCTTCCAAATCCCCAAACACGGCTATCTGCAGCATTGGGCGGAACAAGGCGTGCTGCTGCTCAACACCGTCCTGACCGTCCGCGCCCATCAGGCCAACTCCCACGCCTCATTGGGCTGGGAACGTTTTACCGACACGGTGGTACACAGGCTGGCCGAACAGCGAGAACACTTGGTATTTATCCTGTGGGGCAGCCACGCGCAGAAGAAAGGCGCATTTATCGACCGAAGCCGCCACCTCGTCCTAACTTCGCCACACCCTTCCCCCCTGTCTGCATCACGCGGCTTTTTCGGCAGCAAACCTTTCTCTCAGGCAAATGCCTATCTGCAGTCGCATGGCGAAAGCCCGATAGACTGGCAGGTTTAAAAAACAAAAAGGCCGTCCGAAACCTCATTTGCAGATTTCGGACGGCCTCCTTATTCAGTTTGTCCAGGTCATCAGTCGCCCAACAAAGCAACCAATACGGCCTTGATGGTGTGCATGCGGTTTTCCGCCTGATCAAACACAATGCTGGCCTCGCTTTCGAATACTTCCTCGGTTACCTCCACGCCGTCCAAGCCGAAGGTGTGGTGAATCCATTCGCCCACTTTGGTTTCGCGGTTGTGGAAGGCGGGCAGGCAGTGCATGAATTTTACCTGCGGATTGCCGGCGGCCGCCATCAATTCGGCCGTTACCCGATAGCCGTGCAACAGGTCTATGCGCTCCTGCCAAACTTCGGTCGGTTCGCCCATGCTCACCCATACATCGGTGTGGACGAAATCCACGCCGCATACCGCCTCATGCGGATTTTCCGTCAATAAGATGCGCGCGCCGCTTTTTCGGGCGGCTTCATGGGCTTGGGCAAGTATGTTTTCCGACGGCCACAAGGCCTTGGGTGCGCCGATACGCACGTCCATACCCATCAACGCGCCCGCCGTCAGCAGGGAATTGCCCATGTTGCAGCGGGCGTCGCCGACATAGGCATAGGCGGTCTGCTGCAGTGTTTTGCCGCCGCCGTGTTCGCGCATGGTCAGCAAGTCGGCCAGCATTTGTGTGGGATGGTATTGGTCCGTCAGGCCGTTGATGACGGGTACGCCCGCATACCGCGCCAATTCTTCCACGATTTCCTGCCCGAAACCCCGGTATTCGATGCCGTCGAACATCCTGCCCAATACGCGGGCGGTGTCTTTGATGCTTTCTTTGTGGCCGATTTGGCTGCCGCCCGGTTCGAGGCAGGTTATGCCCGCACCTTGGTCGCGGGCGGCCACTTCAAAGGCGCAACGGGTACGGGTGGAACTTTTTTCAAAAATCAGGGCGATGTTTTTGCCGCACAGGTATTGTACTTCCCGCCCCGCTTTTTTCGCGGCTTTGAGTTTAGCCGCCAAATCAAGCAGTGAGGAAATCTCTTGCGCCGTGTAATCGGATAGCTTCAAAAAGTTTCTTTGCCCTAAGGCCATTGTGCCTCTCCTTTGAAAACGGTTGTTTGCAAAAGTCTGTTTTTAGCAGAAATGTTTTCGGATTGCCTTGTTTGTCATCAAAACTTGCTTAATGTTTAAATTGTGCCTTTCAAGGCTTCGGGGCCGAACGGTATCGGGTCGGGAATTTTGTTCAAGTCGTAAACATCGAAATCAATTACCTGTTCCTTTTCGTTCCATCTCAATTTGCGCGACTGCGAGGAATATTCGGCCAAAACTTTATCCAGGGCGGCGCGGCGGCTTTCGGCGGGCAGGCGGTATAAGGCCAAGGCCGCGTTAAAGGCGCGCTGCTGCATGGCGGTGTCCTGCAGGCGGTAGACATAATCGTCAAAAGAAGGCAGGGCGGCGTCGGTGGTCAGGCAGCCTATACTGTTGCCCAGGCATGCCCATTTTCGGGCAAATGTTTTTTCAGACGGCTGCGGCTGTCTCTGTATTTTTTGATCGGCCTTCAAAACGGCGGCGGCTTCGGGTTTGCAGTAGGAGGCATAATGCGGCGCGGTTTGCGCCATATTGTGCGCCGCATCGAAGCGCGGCAGGAATAACAGCGCGAAATCGGCGGCGGCATTGCCTTGCCCGTCGCCCAAAGCCTTCAGTTCGCGCCATTCCGGCATCTGCATCATAGGCATTTCTTCGCTTTCCAATTCGCGGTACAGGTTGGCGTACAGGCGGAATTCGTCCTGTATCGCCAAGCAGAGGTTTTGTTCCTGCTCGTCCAATACATCGAACATGCCGCCGCATTCGGCGGGCAGGCGGTTTGCCCATTCGGGTTTTTCATGCAGCATTTGCGCCGCCAGGCCGGTGTTGCGGCGGATGACGGCGTTTCCGATCATGGGAAAAATCAGGCCCGGACGGCCGTGCAGCAGGCTGCGGCCGGTTTTGATGTTGCGGCAGACACGTTGCCAGGCCTGGTCTTCCCCGCCCTGCGCCCAGTCCAGTGCGGCAAGGCCATGACTGCGGAGAAGCCATTGGAAATATGGAAGCCGCATTTTGTTTAAGTCTTCTTTGTCGTTCGGCCAGTCGCGCGGGGCAAAAGTGTCGTAATCGGCCAGTTTGTCCACGTTGGCAAACAGTTCGGCATGTTTTTCCGCTTCGGCGCGGTATTTGGGCAGGTTGGCACGGATTTGGGACAGGTATTCCGCCGCCGTACCGGTAAAGGTCAAAATATCGTCATCGGGCGGCGGCAGGTATCTGTCCGCCAATTCGTTATAGCGCGCAAAGGTGTCAGGGTTGTATTTGAGCACTTCGCCGAAACGGCGCATCAAATCGGCGCGTTCGGCATCGTCTTTTGTGCGGTATTGCAGCAGCCACAATGCGTCTATGCCGTTTTTCGCAGACGGCAGCGGCGCGGGCGGCGCGGCCAGCAAAGCCAAATCGGCTTCGGCGGCACGGATTTCGCGCTGTTTCAGCCATTCGGGAACGGCATACAGGACGGCGGCGGCGGCCAGTATCAGGACGGCGGTTGCACCAAGCAGGTATTTGAGCGGGCGTTTCATGATATCTCCCTAATCGTTAAGTGTTTTTTAAAACGGTGGTAATGGTATTTCAAACGGTGTTTTGGTTTTTCAGGCCGTCTGAAACGGCGTGTTCGGCCAATATTTCGCGCAACGCGTCCAAACCTTCGCCCGTTTTAACCGAGATATTGGCCGCCACCGCCCTGCCCCGCGTGTCGCGCAGGACGCCGAAACGGCGTTCTTCGGGCGGCAGCAGGTCGGTTTTGTTGTACAGCACGATTTGCGGTACGCCGCCCGCGCCGATTTCGCGCAATACTTCGTTCACGTCGTCTATCTGCCGTTCGTGTTCGGGATGGGCGGCATCGACGACGTGCAGCAGTACGTCGGCCAATGCGGTTTCTTCCAGCGTGGCGGAGAAGGCGGCCACCAGGCTGTGCGGCAGGTCGCGCACGAAGCCCACCGTGTCGGTGAGTATGATGCTGGCGGACGGGTTGAGATACAGGCGGCGGGCGGTGGTGTCCAGTGTGGCGAAGAGTTGGTTTTTGGCCAAGACGTCGGCTTTGGTCAGGCGGTTGAACAGGCTGGATTTGCCGGTGTTGGTGTAGCCGACCAGCGCGAAGGTAGGCAGGCTGCCGTGTTCGCGCGCCTTGCGGCGGGTGGCGCGTTGGCGGCGGACGGCTTCGAGCCGTTTTTTCAGGGCGGTGATTTTTTGGGCAATCAGGCGGCGGTCGGTTTCGAGTTGGGTTTCGCCCGGCCCTTTCAGGCCGATGCCGCCTTTTTGGCTTTGCAGGTGGCCGTAGCCGCGCACCAGGCGGCCGGATAGGTGGGTCAGCTGCGCCAGTTCGACCTGTAATCGCCCTTCCTGGCTTTGCGCCCTTTGGGCAAAAATGGCCAATATCAGGCCGACGCGGTCGAGCACGCGGCATTGCAGGGCTTTTTCGAGATTGCGCTCCTGGGTGGGGGTGAGTTCGTGGTTGAACACGGCCAGTTCGATTTGCCGTTCGCGAACGGTTTGCGCCAATTCTTCGGCCTTGCCGGTACCGACAAACAGGGCGGGGTGGGCGCGGTCGCGTTTGGCGGTTTGACGGCAGACGAGTTCGCCCCCGGTCGCGCGGACGAGTTCTTCCGCTTCGGCCATCGCGGCGGCAAAGGCGCGTTCGCGGCTTTCGTTCGCGCCGGTGTAGTCGGCATCGAGCATCATGCCGACCAGCATGATGCGTTCGGGTTTGCTCAGGAATTTGTCGGGCTGTTTGGACACTGGATTTCCTCGGATTTCGGGTTTGCCCGCGATGATACGGCAAAGGCCGTCTGAACGGTGGAAAAGGTTTTTCAGACGGCCTTTTACTCTATCCCCGCCCATTTGTGCGTCTGCACGCTCAACTGCCAATGCACGGGC
>CAUVCE010000081.1:0-8281 GCA_963550425.1 uncultured Neisseria sp. | reverse complement strand
ATCAGGATTTCGGCTTTTTTGGCTTTTGGTAATTGGGACATCTGCAACACCCCCGCATCTTTTGCCCGCAACCATACTTCGCACACTTTGGGCAGTATGAGCGCGTTATATCCGCGTGTGATAGTACCATTGTTTGTGTACTCCAAAGGTTCGAGGTTCCCACCCTGAAAAACCGCTTCAATAAAGGGTTCTAACGGTTTAGATGCCAGAAAAAGCGGGATTGGTGCCTCGCGTTCCTTGACTAATTCCCGCCTGATTTTTCGCGCCTTACCACCCGATGCGCCAAAATTAGAATGTATCCCAGTTTCGCTGATTAAGCGCGTACCGTCTTCCAATACCGCGCAAGGTATCTCTATATCGCCAATAGTGATTACCCCGCGATATTTCGCTTTCGGCAATTCCGCCTTCGCCTGCCTTGCCGAAACCATCTTCAAAGCCTGTTCCCTTAACTCTTCCTTGGTCATCTTGGCAACCCTTGCCTTGCCGCCTATGGCGCGGCCTTTCAATTCCTTAGTCATAAAAACCTTTCCGTTAAAAACGGGCAAATTATACCTTGCAGGTATCTTACAAGCAAAAATCCCGCCTTCGGGCGGTTTTTTGAAAACTTTTTTCTTTTTAAAACAAAGAAATAAAAAAATGTGATTAAATAAATAACATTTGTGTTGATTTATTTAATCACATTTGTTATTATACGCCCATCGAAACAGCAACCAAGGAAAACGAAATGGGGTACATAAATTACAACGTCGGTATCGAGAGTTATCGCAGTGCGGCCATGCTGCCGCCTGATACGGATGATTACGACGACCTGCCGACACGGGCAGATATAGTGGCCAAGTACCGCAAAGATGTACTTGCGGCAATAGATGCGGAGTTGGACACGGAAGACAAAGCCGCAACCACGGAAGACGACATAGAAGAGTGGGCTTTGTACATGGCCTTGGAAGACGGCGAAATGTGGATAGAGCCGAACGGCGAAATCCGAGAATCCGCCCAAGCGGCGCGAAAACGGCGTGAAATGGAAGCGGACGACCGCTTCCAAGATGAACATTAATAAACACAGGGCGGGCAAACCCGCCCGAACAGAAAAGGAATCAAAATGGAATCAAATGAAGAATTAAGAAACATGGGGAAAGACTGGCGTGCATACAAAGATGCACTCAGGCGGCGCGTAAATCAAGCCCTGGCATTGACCGATATATGTTTTCTTCAGGGTAAGGTTTCCTATTCCGCCTGGGCGGAAATCGTAGAAGTCATAGAAGACGAAGAAAAAGAACTCTTGGATTTGGAAATCGAATCCGCCATTGCGGATTACGAGTGGCAGCAGGAAGAAGCTGCCGACTAGGAAATCCCCTATCCCCGCCGTCAGTCGTGAGTGGGCGGGGGAGCGCGGCCAATAAGCGCGCAAGAAACCGCGACAACGTGCGGCCGCCAATTCCTTTACCGGCGCGGCACGGGCGGGACGAAGAAACCGCCACAAAATTATTAACCATTTGATTTTTAAATCAAATATGGAGATTTAACATGACTAAGGAATTTTGGCTGTTCATGGCGGTTTTGCTGGTGCTGGCCGCCGCATTCCCCGCCGAACAAAAGGCGGAATCCGCAAAACGGCACTGGATAGAGACCAAAAGCATCCCCGAGCAGTTGGAAGAGTTGCGGCACAAAGACCGCAGCCAAATGACGGCGGAAGAATTGCGGATTGCCAAATATCTGGACGGCTTGGCGGCCGATGCGGCATGGGATGCCGTCTACGGCGGCATCAGCCCGTCCGACACGCTAAAAGCGGCCAATGCGGAAAAGCCATGAATAGTTGTCTGGTATCAGACAACCCCTAACCCTTTTTGGAGAACCATCATGACCCAAAACACCCAACTCACCCCCGCCCAAAAAGCCCACCGCCTGAAAGACTTCTTTCAAGCCCCGTCCGTACAGGCAAAAATGCGCGAACTCGTGGACAAAAACGCCGCCAGCTTCGGCACGTCCATCATGCAGATTGTGAACAGCAACACCATGCTGCTGGATGCCGAACCGATGAGCATCTTCAACGCCGCCTGCATGGCCGCCACCCTGAACCTGCCCGTCAATAACAATTTGGGTTTTGCCTACATCGTCCCCTACAAAAACAAAAGCACAGGGCGCGTGGAAGCGCAGTTCCAGCTTGGCTACAAAGGCTTTATCCAGCTTGCCCAGCGCAGCGGCCAGTTTGAGCGGTTGGTATCGCTGCCTGTGTATGAAGCGCAACTGGTGGAAGAAGACCCCATCAACGGCTTCAAATTCGACTGGAAGCAAAAACCCGCCGCCAAAGAACAGCCCGTAGGCTATTACGCCTATTTCAAACTCATCAGCGGCTTTACCGCCGAACTGTACATGACGCACGAACAGGTAGCGGCACACGCGGGCAGATACAGCCAATCGTTTAAAAAAGGCTACGGCGTATGGGCGGAAAACTTCGAGGCAATGGCACTTAAAACCGTTACCAAGCTGCTGTTGTCCAAACAAGCCCCGCTGTCCATCGATATGCAAAAGGCCGTACTGTCCGACCAGAGCGTGATTAAAGACGTTACCGCCGAACAGTTCGACTACATCGACAACCGGCCGTCCGACCCCGTGATGCTGCTACCCGTGAGTGAAGAGTTGTTCGCCACCCTGAAAGAAAACATCAGCACCGGCGAAATCAGCGTGGAGAGCGTGCTGAACGGCAACTACGACCTGACCGACAAACAACGGGCGGAGATTGAGAGTTTGTAATGCTGATCCGCTGTTCCGCCATCCACAAAATCATCGGCCTGCCGCGCAGCAAAAACGACAGGCTGACCCAGACCGCCAAAAGCCACCTTATCGAGCAGGCAAAGCAGGAACTCTTCGGCGTGGCCGCCTTTGACGGGGCAAAGTACACCGAAAAGGGCAACGCATTAGAGCCGTTCGCCATACAAGGCAGCGGCATGATACGCGGCAGGCAGTACGCCAAAAACACCGAGCGGCGCGAAAACCCGTGGATTAGCGGCGAATGCGATATCTACGACCCGAAGCACAGCCTGATTATCGACACCAAATGCAGCTGGGAGATTAAGACCCACCCGTTTTTCCGCGAAGAAGCCGAACGCAAAGTCAAAGAAGCGGGCTACGACTGGCAAATGCAGGGCTATATGTGGCTGTTCGACTGCGAGCAGGCCGAGATTGATTTTTGGCTGTTCCCCTGCCCGGAAGACCTAATCGGCCAATACGGCGACCCCGAAAAACTGATTGACGCCGTTGAGCGCATCCCGCTGCACAAGCGCGTAACCACCGTTACCGTCAAGCGGGACCCCGAAGCCATCGAGCGCATCCAAGAGCGGGTAGCCACTTGCCAAGAATACTATCAACAACTCATGCAGGAGCAAGAAACATGATTAAAACATCCATAGACAACAAACATGAGCAGGAAATTGTAATTTTCAATGAATGCGCTATTCCATCAGAAGAGATTGTACAGATGATGATGGATAGAGTTGGCCGCCGAAAAGCGGTCTGTTTGGGGGCTTGATGATGAGTAACCGTCCGACCTGCGGATATTGCAATTGCCTGACAGAGCTGCGGACAGGGGAAACCCTTTACCCGCACCGTCCAGATTTACACAAGCTGAATTTTTGGGTATGCCCGAATTGCGGGGCATATACAGGCTGCCACAAAAAGGGCGCGCGCACCAGGTACAGAGGGAAAACCATCGTATCAGACGGCACAATCCCGCTTGGCATTCCGGCCAATGCCGGCCTACGCAAATTACGGATGCGGGCACACGGCCTATTCGACCCTATTTGGCGCGGTGGTGTAATTTCCAGGCGAAAAGCCTATGCCAAGATGGCAGCGCATTTAGGCATCCATATAGATGACTGCCATATATCCCATTTTAATGAGACCGAAATCAGGCAGTTTATTGATGCCGTCCCCGTGGTTTTTGGAGGCTGAAATGCAGACCTACAACATCCAAGAAGCAGCACAAGTGCTCAACTGCCACCATACCACCATACGGCAAATGTGCCACTCCGGCGAAATATCCGCCTTCAAGGCAGGCCGCGCATGGGTGATTACCGAAAAAGCACTTGAAAACTACATCGCCGCCAAGCAAAATGAACGCGAGCAAGCGGCGATTGACAAAAGGAGTAAAGCACAATGTCAATCTACCTCAACAAACATGGGATATGGCAAATATCCCTTTGTACACCAAGCGGTAAAAGATTTAGACGCACTGCTGGGACAAGCGACCGGCGCGAAGCCCAAGAACTGCACGACAAACTGAAGCACGAACTTTGGCGGCAAGAGAAACTGGGGGAAAAGCCGAAGCATTTGTGGGACGAAGCCTGCATCCGCTGGTTGCAGGAAAACCAAGGCAAGAAGAGTTTAGACAGCGACAAAATCAAAATCCGCCTACTGCCCGAACTGCGCGGCCTCCTGCTGGAAGACATCAGCCGAGATTTAATCCACAGCGTCGTCAACCGCAAAACCTGCTCCGGCAGCACCAAAAACCGCTACTTCGCCCTGATACGCGCCATCCTCAACAAATGCGTGAACGAATGGGACTGGCTGGACAAAGCCCCCAAACTCAAACTCCACAAAGAGCCGAAAAAACGCATCCGTTGGCTGTATCCCGAAGAAGCGCAACGACTGGTCAACGCGCTGGAAAACCTGCCCTACATGCAGCACTTGGTCATCTTCTCGCTTGCAACAGGATTAAGGCAGGCCAACGTCCTCAACCTCAAATGGGAGCAGATAGACCTACGGCGGCAAGTAGCGTGGATTTACCCCGACCAAGTCAAAGCAGGCAAAGCAATCGGCGTACCGCTCAACCAAACCGCCATGCAAGTATTGATGGACAGACCGCACGTCAGCGACTACGTGTTCACACACAGCGGCGGCGGGAAAGTCAAAGCAATCAGCAACAGAGTGTGGCGCGAAGCATTGGACAGGGCGGGGATAACCGACTTCCGCTGGCACGACTTGCGGCACACCTGGGCAAGCTGGCTGGTGCAGAACGGCACACCCTTGGCCGCGCTAAAAGAAATGGGCGGTTGGGAAAGCGTCGAAATGGTGCAAAGGTATGCCCACCTTGCACCGGAACACCTATCACAACACGCCCGTTTAATCGATTCCAACATATCGTCCGGAATCGGTTTAGTCCAAACTTTTGCCAAAGTCGAAAACAGACAAAGTTCAGGACATCAAACGATGAAGATTAACTGATTGATTAATCTTGATAAATTTGGTGGGTCCGGTGGGGATCGAACCCACGACCAAGGGATTATGAGTCCCCTGCTCTAACCCCTGAGCTACAGACCCGGTTAGTAAAGTAAGGGGGTATTATATACCTTAATCTACTCAAAAGGCAAGTGTGTTTGAAACAATTATCTTTTATACAATATATAATGGATTAAAATAAGAACAGGATAAGGCTGCGGGCCGCAGACGGTACAGGAGGTAGTACGGTAAGGCGAGCCAACAACGAATTAGCACTCTTAATTTTAATTTAACTATGGCAAATCAGCATAATGGTTTGAATATTTGGTTAAGCAGCCTGTATTTTAACTTCTTTTCCCACGAACCATTCCAAACGGTGATGCAGTGCGGCAACTTCGCCTATGATAATCAAAGCCGGAGTTGGCGCATCGGCTGCCAATAATGGTAAATCCTGCAAGATACCTGTCCTTATGCTTTGGTTCTCGCAGGTTCCGTTGCTGATTATTGCAACCGGCGTCGTAGCCGGCCTGCCGCACAGGATGAGTTGTTCGGCCACTTTTTCGGCGCGTATCGTGCCCATATAAACCGCCAACGTTTGGTTTTTACGGGCAAAGCTGTGCCAATCCACATCGCTGCCGTCTGTCTTGCATTGTCCTGTGATGAATTGTACGGATTGGGCGTAGTCCCTGTGGGTCAGCGGGATGCCCGCATAGGAGCTCGCCCCTAAGGCAGCCGTTATGCCGGGGATGATTTTGAACGGGATGCCCGCTTCGGCCAGCAGCTGCAATTCTTCCCCGCCCCGCCCGAATACGAACGGATCGCCTCCTTTGAGGCGAACCACCCTGCCGCCCCGCCGCGCGTAATCCAGCAATAAGGCGTTTGTTTCCTCCTGCCTGACTTTGTGTCCGCGCGCGCGTTTGCCGACATTTATTTTTTCGGCATCCTTGCGTACCAGGCGCAATACTTCTTCACTTACTAAGGCATCATGCAAAACCACATCTGCCTCCTGTATCGCATGCAGCGCGTGCAGTGTCAGCAGTCCCGCATCGCCCGGCCCCGCGCCGACCAAGGTTACCGAACCTCCCGCCGCCGGCTGCCCCGCCAATTCTTCCTGTAGTTGTATGATGGCCTGTTTGCGGTTGTTTTGGGCGCAATAGTCGCGGAAACGGCCTGCAAACAGTTTTTCCCAAAACAACCGCCTTTGGGGCAATGCGGGAAGGGTTTGTTTCACGGTGTCGCGGCAGCATCCCGCAATTTCCGCCATCAGCCCGGTGTGCTTTGGTACGCGTTTTTCTATTTCCAAGCGTATTTGCCGCGCCAAAACCGGCGAACTGCCGCCGCTGGATACGGCGATTTGGATGGGGGAACGGTCGATGACGGCAGGCACGATAAAGCTGCACAATTCCTGCCTGTCGACTACGTTTACCAGTTTTTTTGCCGCCTTTGCCGCCTGTGCAACCTGCCGGTTCAAGTCTTCGTCGTCTGTGGCGGCAATGATTAATACCGCTTCGTCAATCAGGTTGTCGGTAAAGGTTTCGGCAATCCGACGGATTTTTTTTTCATCAGCCCATTCCGCCACCTGCCGGCACAGGCGGTGTGCCGCCACCAATACTTCCGCGCCCGCATCCATCAGCGAGCGGATTTTGCGTTCCGCAACCGTGCCACCGCCTACCACCAGCACCGGCCGGCCGCGCAAATCGGCAAATAATGGGAAATAGTTCATGTTTGTGTTCCAATGGTAATGTCCGCGCTATTTTAAACACAGGCCGGAAACGGTTGAAATATTTGCTTCGTCTTTCCTTATAACGAACGGTTTCAAATACGCCGCGCAGATTCCGCCCGCTTTTTGAATCATGTTAAAATCCGTCCGCGTTGTCGGTAATTGCAATCCGGGTGTTTTGAAAACCGCCGAATCGGGGAAAAACAGGGGTTGTCGATTGCTGATTTATTTAGATAAGTTATTTTCAGACGGCTTTTCCAAACCTACCAACCCAACCGATACCCATGATTCAAGACAAAATCCTCATCCTCGACTTCGGTTCGCAAGTTACCCAGCTTATCGCCCGCCGCGTGCGCGAAGCTCATGTTTATTGCGAGCTGCATTCTTTCGACATGCCTTTGGACGAAATCAAGGCCTTCAATCCGAAAGGCATCATCCTTTCCGGCGGCCCCAATTCCGTTTACGAATCCGACTATCAAGCCGATACCGGCATCTTCGATTTGGGCATTCCGGTTTTGGGCATCTGCTACGGAATGCAGTTTATGGCGCACCACTTGGGCGGCGAAGTGCAGCCCGGCAACCAGCGCGAATTCGGTTACGCGCAAGTCAAAACCATCGATAGCGAACTGACCCGCGATATTTACGACGACGCGCCGAATACGCTGGACGTATGGATGAGCCACGGCGACAAAGTGTCCAAACTGCCCAACGGCTTTGCCGTCATCGGCGATACCCCGTCATGCCCGATTGCCATGATGGAAAACGTTGAAAAACAATTCTACGGCATCCAATTCCACCCCGAAGTGACCCACACCAAACAAGGCCGCTCCCTGTTGAACCGCTTTGTCTTGGACATCTGCGGCGCGCAACCGAGCTGGACGATGCCGAACTACATCGAAGAAGCCGTTGCCAAAATCCGCGAACAGGTCGGCAGCGACGAAGTGATTTTGGGTCTGTCGGGCGGCGTGGACTCTTCCGTAGCCGCCGCGCTGATTCACCGCGCCATCGGCGACCAACTGACTTGCGTATTCGTCGATCACGGCCTCTTGCGCCTGAATGAAGGCAAAATGGTAATGGATATGTTCGCCCGCAACTTGGGTGTAAAAGTGATTCACGTTGATGCCGAAGAGCAATTCATGGCGAAACTCGCCAGCATTACCGATCCCGAGAAAAAACGCAAAATCATCGGCGCGGAATTTATCGAAGTATTTGATGCCGAAGAGAAAAAACTCACCAACGCCAAATGGCTGGCGCAAGGCACGATTTACCCCGACGTAATCGAATCCGCAGGCGCGAAAACCAAAAAAGCCCACGCCATCAAATCGCACCACAACGTCGGCGGCCTGC
>CAUVCE010000080.1:0-8395 GCA_963550425.1 uncultured Neisseria sp. | reverse complement strand
TCGGCGTATTGCACGGCTTCCGCAGCTACCTGATGCAGGACGAAAACGGTCAAGTTTTGGGTACGCACTCCGTTTCCGCAGGCTTGGATTACCCCGGCATCGGCCCGGAACACAGCCATCTGGCCGACATCGGCCGTGTGGAATACCATGCGGCGAATGATGATAAGGCTTTGGAAGCGTTTGATTTATTGTGTCGGTTTGAAGGCATCATCCCCGCGTTGGAATCCAGCCACGCCGTGGCCTGGGCGGTGGAAAACGCGCCGAAAATGGGTAAAGACCAAGTGATTCTGGTCAACCTGTCCGGCCGAGGCGATAAAGACATCAACACCGTGGCGAAGCTGAAAGGGATTGAGTTGTGATACTATTTTTATAAAAACAATAAGTTGAAAATTTTTGACCGATGAAAAGAAGAACATGACGGAAATTTTGCTTTTTACTTTTATTTATATGGCATTTGCCGTGGCAGCCGTGCTGCTTTCGCAAAAATTGGGCTTGGGCTCTGTATTGGGCTATTTGGCGGCGGGAATCCTAATCGGGCCGGTGTTGGGCTTTGTCGGAAAAGAAGCCCAGTCTATTCAGCACGTTGCCGAATTCGGCGTGGTGATGATGCTGTTTTTGGTCGGTTTGGAACTTGCGCCGAAAATGCTGTGGCAGATGAGGGTCAGGCTGTTCGGCTTGGGCGGGCTGCAGGTGTTGATGACTCTGGCTGCGATTGCGGCCGTTGCGTTTTTCGGTTTTGGTTTGAATTTGAAAATCGCCGTCGCCATCGGCTGCATCCTGTCTTTGTCGTCCACCGCCATTGTGTTGCAAACGTTCAATGAGAAAAACCTGCTTTCTTCTGAAGGCGGCCGGGCAGGCTTTGCCGTATTGCTGTTTCAGGATGTGGCGGCGATTCCGATGCTGGCCTTGCTGCCGCTGTTGGGCGTGGCGGCCGAGAAGGCGGAAGAAGGCCATGTGCCGGCCAACGTTATGGCCGACCAGCCGGGCTGGATGGTTGCTTCGGTAAGTGTGGCGGCAATTTTTGTGATTATTTTCGGTGTGCGGATTTTGGTGCCTACCATGTTCCGCTTTATCAGCAAAAGCCGCCTGCGCGAGATGTTTACGTTGTTTACGCTGGCTTTGGTGGTGGGTATCGCCACGCTGATGTCGCTAATCGGCCTGTCGCCCGCGCTGGGCGCGTTTATTGCCGGTGTGGCTTTGGCCAACAGTTCTTACCGGCATGAGATGGAGAGTAATTTGGAGCCGTTTAAGGGGCTGTTGCTTGGCTTGTTCTTCATCACTGTGGGCGCGGGCATGAATTTCAATCTGTTGGGCAGGGAATTCGGGCTGATTTTGGGGATAACGGCCGCCATGATGTTGCTCAAGGCGGCGGTGTTGCTGGTATTGGGCAGGTTGTTCAGACTGCCGGGCACGGCGGGCAAGCTGTTTGCGCTGAGTCTGGCTCAGGCGGGCGAATTCGGTTTTGTGCTGTTGTCTATTTCGGAGCAAAGCCGTGTGTTGCCGGCGGTGCTGTCCGACCGGATTTCGCTGGTGGTGGCCATGTCTATGCTTTTGACGCCGCTGCTGTTTATTTTTTATGAGAAGGTGATTGCCACGCGGGGGATTGCGGAGGAAAACGATGCCCGCCCGTATGACGAAATTCATGAGGAAAATCCGATTATTTTGTTGGGACACGGCCGTTTCGGCCGCAAGATAAACAGTATGCTGCTGGCTTGCGGTTATCATACCACGGTAATCGATTCCCATGCGGAAACGGTTGAGGGGCTGACGAAGTATGGCAGTAAGACTTATTTCGGCGATGCGACCAATCCGGAGTTGTTGAACGCCATCGGCCTGGCCAAGGCCAAGCTTTTGGTGGTCGGTATCGCCGATGACGAGCAGGCTACCGAAATTGTCGGGTATGTGCGCCGCCATTATCCGGATTTGACGATTATCGCCCGCGCGCACGACCGTATGCATGCCTACGCGCTGCACCATGCGGGGGCGGACTTTATTGTGCGCGAGACGTTTGACGCTTCGATACGCAGCGGCCGAATCGCGTTGGAGGCTTTGGGCGTGTCGCCCGATTTGTCGCGCGAGTTGAGTGAGTTTTATGCCGCCCGCGACCGCTATCATCTGTTTAGGCTGTCGGAGGATTACGACCCAGAAATCCCGATTTTCGCCAATGAGAAGCTGATGGAGAAGGCGCGCGAGCTGGACCGGGAAACAGCAGGGATGCTGCAGACGATTATGCGCGGCGGCATGGTCGATTGGCAGCTCGAGGCGGAAAGCTGGACGCACGCCAAGAAAAATTAATCCGCCAAACCGCCGGAATGTTGTTCAGGCGGTTTGTTTTTTCAGCAGGCTGCCGATTTGCCCCGCCCAGTCGGCAGGCAGTGCGACCGAGGACGGCCTTTGCGCCGCCGCCCAAATCGGGGCGGGGAAATTGGCATCGTCGGCAAAGCGGGCGATAACGTGCCAGTGCAGGTGCGGCACGACGTTGCCCAGGCTGGCCAGGTTGATTTTGGCGGGATTGAACACCTGCCGCATCGCGCTTTCCACACGATAAACGGTTTCCATCAGTTCGGCGCGTTCGCCCGCCGTCAGGTCGGTCATTTCCGCCACGTGGTTTCGCCAAATGACGCGGCAGAAGGCCGGCGCGTTGGCTTCGTCGTGTACGGCAATAACGCGCAGTTTGCCGTTTTGCCACAGGATGTCCTCGTTTTCGGCGGTGCAGATGGGGCAGTTTGTCATGTTTCGTCTCCGAATGGAAAGGCGGTATTGTAGCGTAAAACCGCAGGCGGCTGCTTGCGCCGTAAGGGCTCGTTTGAAAGGCGGCACCGTCTGAAACGCGGTTTGTCGGCGTAAAAAAGCCGTCTGAAAACCAACTGCGGCAATTTCAGACGGCCTTTCCCGTTTAGCGCATCCCGTTTATTGGCGTTGCGCGTCCACGGCGGCCAGGGCAATCATGTTCATGATGCGGCGGACGGTGGAAATCGGCGTAACAATCTGCACCGGTTTGTTCAAGCCCATCAGGATGGGGCCGACCGTGATGCCGTTGGTGGCGTTCACGCGCAGCAGGTTGTAGCTGATGTTGGCCGCTTCCACATTGGGCATCACCAGCAGGTTTGCCGCGCCGTTCAGCGTGGTTTCGGGGAAAATGCTCTTGCGCATTTCTTCGTCCAAAGCCACGTCGGCCTGCATCTCGCCGTCTATTTCCAAAGCCGGGTCGAGTTCGCGGATGAGTTCCAACGCCTGCTGCATCTTGTTGGCATCGGGGTCTCGGTGGCTGCCGTAGTTGGAATTGGACACCAGCGCGACTTTCGGTTTCAAGCCGAAGCGTTTCATTTCGGCGGCGCACATCAGCGTGCCTTTGGCCAATTGTTCGGCAGTCGGGTTTTCGTTGATGTAGGTGTCGGCGATGAAGAAATTGCCCTTGTTGGAAATCAGCGCGTTCATGGCGAAGGCTTCTTTTTCGGGATTGTTATAGCCGATAACGTCTTCCATCACGGCAAAGTGGTCGTGGAAACGCCCCATCGTGCCGCACACCAAGCCGTCCGCGTGGCCGAGCCGGACAAGAAGCGCGCCCACCAGCGTGCTGTTGGCTTTCAGACGGCGGCGTGCCATTTCTTCGGTTACACCTTTGCGTTTGCGCAGATTGTAGTATTCCTTCCAGCTTGCTTCGTAATAAGGGCTGTTTTTGATATCGACGAGTTCGAAATCCTTGCCCGGCTGGATGGTCAGGCCTTGGCTGTGCAGGCGTTCTTCGATGAGTTTGGCGTCGCCCACCAAAATCGGGAAGGCCAGTTTTTGCGACACGACCTGTTGCGCGGCATGAAGGATGCGTTCGTCTTCGCCTTCGGTCAGCACGATACGCTTGATGTCCTTGCGCGCCTGATTGAATACCGGGCGCATGAACAGGCTGGTTTTATAAACAAACTCGGTCAGTTTTTCCGCATAGGCATCCAAATCGGCAATCGGACGGGTGGCCACGCCGGAATCCATCGCGGCTTTGGCGACGGCCGGGGCGATGCGGGCAATCAGGCGCGGGTCGAACGGTTTGGGAATCAGGTATTCCGGGCCGAAAGTCAATTCCGTGTCACCGTATGCGCCGGCCACCTCCGCGCTGGATTCGGCCATTGCCAAATCGGCAATCGCGCGCACGCAGGCCAGTTTCATTTCTTCGTTGATGGTGGTCGCACCCACGTCCAGCGCGCCGCGGAAGATGAACGGGAAGCACAGGACGTTGTTTACCTGATTCGGGAAGTCGGAACGGCCGGTGCCGATAATCACGTCGGGGCGGGCTTCTTTGGCTTCGGGCGGCCAGATTTCGGGCTGCGGGTTGGCCAGCGCCAACACGATGGGGCTGGCGGCCATGGTTTTCAGCATTTCGGGGCTTAACACATTGGGGCCGGAGAGTCCCAAGAAGATGTCTTTGCCGTTTACCGCGTCGGCCAACACGCGCTGGCCGTTGTCGGCGATGGCGTAGCGCACCTTGCTTTCGTCCATGCGCCCGCGGTCTTCGCGGGTTTGGTAAATCACGCCTTTGGAGTCGCAAACGGTAATGTTTTCGCGCTTCATGCCCAAAGCAACCAGCAAGTCCAGGCAGGCGATGGCGGCCGCACCCGCGCCGGAGCAGACGAGATTGACCTGCCCGATGTCTTTGCCTACCACGCGCAGGGCGTTCAATACGGCGGCGGCGGTGATGATGGCCGTGCCGTGTTGGTCGTCGTGGAAAACGGGGATGTTGCAGCGTTCGCGCAATTTTTTCTCAATATAAAAACACTCGGGTGCTTTGATGTCTTCGAGATTGATGCCGCCGAAAGTGGGTTCCAGCGATGCGATGATTTCAACCAGTTTGTCGGGGTCGGTTTCGTTGATTTCGATGTCGAATACGTCGATGTTGGCAAATTTTTTGAACAATACGCCTTTGCCTTCCATCACGGGTTTGCCCGCCTGCGCGCCGATGTTGCCCAACCCCAAAACCGCCGTGCCGTTGGAAATGACGGCCACCAGATTGCCTTTGGCGGTGTATTTGTAGGCGTTCAGCGGTTCGGCGTGGATTTCCATGCACGGTGCGGCCACGCCCGGCGAATAAGCCAGCGATAAGTCGTATTGAGTGCCCAGCGGCTTGGTGGGCGCGACTTGGATTTTGCCGGGATTGGGGTATTCGTGAAAGCGCAGGGCGGCTTCTTTAATCATTTCATCCATGCTATTTTGTCCTTAAAGTCGGTTGGGAGGCACCGCCGGCGGGCGGCTGTTTGAAACCTTTTCAGTTGCCAGAACAGGCGGTTCGTCCCGTCATTTCGGTTTCCGCCCAAAAATCGTTTTTTACCGACAGAAACCAAAGTTTGCAAAGTTTACCATGCATGGCCGACTTGCGCCCGCTTTTTGCGCCGTACGCGGCCATTCTAAAGGTAGTCTTTCAGGCGTTCGGCGGCGATATCGAACCATTGTTTCTCGCGTTCGCAGCCGATAAAGCTGCGGCCTTCGGTCAGTGCGGCCAATCCCGTGCTGCCCGTGCCCATAAAGGGGTCGAGTATCAAATCGCCGCGATTAGTGTGGATGGCGATGATTTCCTTCATGAGCGCAAGGGGTTTTTGCGTGGGGTGGGCGGTGCGTTCGCGGCCCAGCAGAGTGGGGGTTTGGAAGAAGGCGCGGCGGTAGGGCTGGTTGTCGGGTTTGTTGAACACCCATTTGCTTTGTTTGCGCTTTACCGCCCATACGGCAAACTCCATGTCTTGAACGTAGCGGCGGCCGATGTTGCGCGGCATGGGGTTGGTTTTCTGCCACACCAGCACGTCTTTGACCACGCCGCCCAAGCCTTGGATTTTGTCGCAAATGTGGGAAATGAACCTGTAAGAGCAAAAGATGACGAGCGAACCGTTTTTGTCCAACAGCGGAAAGGCCGCATCCAGCCACGAGGCGGGGTCGAAACCCCAATCCCAGTCGCCGAAATCTATGCCTTTGCGCGGGTTGTTCATGGTGTGGAATTGGTTTTCGGCGGAAATGGCGTAGGGCGGGTCGGTGATGATGTGGTGGACGCTGATGCCCTGTTTGGCCAGCTCGGCCATTTTGTGCAGGCTGTCGGCGTGGTAGAGATGGCAGGCGGAAGGGTGGAAACTGTTTGCCGCTTTTTGTCGGGTCATGTGTGGAATCCTTGGCGGGTGTGGTTTGTATCGTGTCGAAGGCCGTTTGGAAGGTTCCCAAACGGCCTTGGTTTTGGTGTGCGCGCGATTATAGTAAAATTTCCGCCCGCCTGATACGGCAGGCGTGTTTGGCTTTGCCGCCAAAGCCCTGTTTGAGAGGGGTGGAATCGCAAACTTTCTAAAAATGATTGCCTTCAAATTCCAATATGCCGAGTCGGGCAAGAAGGGTATGGGGATTCAGGCTACGGCTTGTTATTACAACCCACCATAAAAAGAATGGATTTTCTCCGCCATAAGTTTACGCCGATCCGATAAAAATTTTGGGTATGAATCACTATTGAAATCCTGATAATTTTCAGGAATGCAATTTTCTGTCAGATTTTTTTGCAAGGCATCAAGGGAAGCCAGTGAAGTATAGTGTTTCTTACCCGTTTCTATATCTTCTTTAATTAATTTGAAATATTCGTCAGGAGCTTTATCGGAAAGGCGGATATTACTCTGCTGTTCGGTAAATACATAATTGGCAACCTGATTATATTCGCTTTTTTTATAACCAGCTGCACTCAGGTAAGCTTTGGGGAATAAGTGGTGTTCGTCGCCACGATGTTCCAATAGATGGGAAATTTTAACGCTGTCCGATAAAAACGCACATTCTTGGTTTTTGCATTGCGCGGCAAGACAACATAAATAAGCGTTGTTTGTGCTGTTTGACGAGTCAAGCTGACTGACCAATCCGTGTTCCCAAAATCCTTCATTAAGTTCTGCCAACTCGATTTGTTCTAGACAGGCTTCAATGCCTTTTTCCGAAATTTGACGGATATCGCGTTCAAAAGCGGTTTCTGCCGAACCGGAATAACGCCCGGTCAATATGGACATGACCAGCCATTTTTTAACCCATTGTTGTATTTGATGCTCACTTATTTTTAGTCCGCTCAAATGGAGATATATGGCATAAGCCATATTCAGGCTGTTTTGTGAATTGAGCAGTTTTTTATGAACAAACCCAGCCGACTTAACCAACATTAAAAAACGTTGGTAATGGGTTTGGTTGAAAAACGCCTGCAAACCGTCATGCAGCATTTGGTAGCTTTTCTCGGCAATTTCTTCTGTATTTGTTCGCTTTTCAAAATCACGGCCGGAAAGCAGGGCAACTAAATCACTGAATTTTCCACGCTTGAATGCGTAAGTATAGGCTGTCCTTAATACATCAATGTAGTCGGGACAGTAAAGGTTGTCCGGTTTGTTGGCAATCCATTTGATTAGTCGGTAATTTGAGGATTGGGAAAATTCAATGTCATTTGTTTCAATGCTATTGAGAAATTCCTTATCATTCAAAAGGTGGCAGAAATAGTCAATCATTTTCCGCAAGATATTGCCCCCGTATTTTTGGTCTGCGGCAATCTTGGACATCACAAAATCGGCATTGCTTAGAACCACGCCCTTTTGATTGATACGGATAAATATCTCGGTTACGGTGTCAATATCCAAATCATCGTTCAATTCTATGATACCGATTTGACGGTTTTTAATTGACTGCAATGTGTTGATTTTCTCTTCCACTTCGTCTTCATCAGCCTGGGAATTGATTGCCATATAGTCCCGTCTGGCATTGCGAAGGGAGATTGCCCCGTTCAGAATAGGGGAAACATCGGTAATCCATATAGGATTACGTTCAATGGCGGAATTGGCTACTTCAAATACAGGTTGTCCAATCTCCGCCAGCGGATTGTAGGCAATACGGATTTTGGTATGCTTATAATCTCTATTAAGAACTGTTTGTCCGATAACGGCTGCCGTCAATGCGGTAATCCGCTGCTGACCGTCTATCAATACCCGTTTTCCTTTGGATAATGTGCCGTCTTTCAGGCGGACGTCAGGGTTGCGCCAAGTAATAATGTATCCGACAGGGTATCCTTTATAGAGTGAATCGAGCAAATCACGTACTTTGCTGTTATTCCAAACAAAAGGACGCTGAATTTCGGGAATAGCGATTTCTCCCGATTTTATCCAAGAGAGCAAGGTTTCAACTGGATATTGGTTTACCGAATATTTAGCCATTTTGATTTCCTAATATAACTTACCTAAATATGATTAAAGGCTACCTGAAAACCCACTTTCAAGCAGCCTGTACTTTTCTAATTACAGCTTCTCTCTAACCCAACCTTCCAAACTTCCCAGCATTTCAGGCAGTTTTGTCGCATCCGTCCCCCCTGCCTGTGCCAAATCCGGTCTTCCGCCGCCTTTGCCGCCGACTTGTTCGGCTGCGA
>CAUVCE010000079.1:0-8570 GCA_963550425.1 uncultured Neisseria sp. | reverse complement strand
TCTGAGCTTCTGCAAGGGCTTGTTGGAATTTGGCGGTTAATTTGTCGAATCTCATGATGACTCCTTATTTGTTTGTGTTGTCTATGTTCCGCTATATGTGTTTGCCTGTGGATAAGTCAATGCCGCCCAACTGTTAAGATTAGTAAGCGGCAGCCTGCCGGGAATCCCACTATACTCGCCGCCATTAATCCGCCTATGTGGAAGGAAAACCGTGAAAGACGATATCCCGCTATATATTGACACCGAGAATATTCCATTTAATCCCGGTTCTGCCCCAAAATTGCCGCTGCCCCGCGCCCGATTCGGCGGGCGTAGTTGATGTCGTTGAGCAGTGAAGACGTTTGCCAACCGTTGATTTCGTTATTACGCAGTTTGACCATGACTCGCCCCCTGAAAGTATCCAATGTTTCGGTATGCGCCGTCAGTTTGTTCAGCCATTCCTGCCGTTCTTCCCCGGCGGGCAAGTCGGCAATATGGCGGAACAGGCGCAGGGTTTTGAAGACGTGGCGGCGCAGGCGTTGATAGTCGCGGGTAACGGGGGAATCGCTATACAATAGGTATTGCAGCATATTTTTCTGCAGGTTTTTGCTCTCATTAACGATTTCCACCATCAACCAAGCAGAATTGTAGCAGCGCGCCAGCCGTTGCTGTTGCGCTTCGTTTGCGGTTTCCAAGCCTTTGGTGAAGTCGAGTATGGCGCTGTATAGGGGTTTGACGCGTTTTTCGTAGAGTTGCGGCACATCCAATTCCAGCGGGGGTCGCAGGGGCGGCAGGTTGCGGCCTTCATCGTCATTGCCACCGTAGAGTTTCCCCACAGGCACAAACAGCGCGCCGCACATTACTTCCATGCCAATCTCATTCAAATGGGCAATCTCCTTCTCAATCGCCGCCAACGCGGTATCTCCCGAGAGCAAGACGTTTGACTGCAGATAACGAGGCCGGTCGGCATCGCTGTCTTGCCCTGTGGATTTTCTCTCCGTTTCATCATCCGGAAGCCGACTCATCAGCAATTCGGCCAGAAAATTTTGCGCCTTCCAAAACATCAATACGCCCAAAAGGTTGAATAAGGTATGGAACAAAGCCAACTGCAGCAGCGGCCCCATACCCATCCGGCCGGCAATATATGTAACCGCCCGCGTGAGGGGCAGCCACATAAGCAGCGAGGTCAGCGCGGTAACGATGTTGAAGATGGCGTGTGCCAAGGCCAGACGCTTGCCGTTGCGGTCGCTGCCGACCATGCCGACCAATGCGGTGGTGGCGCTGCTGCCGACATTCGAACCGACCGCAATGGCAAAACCTTGCATCAGGTTAATCTGGCCTCCGCCCAATGCCGCCAGCGTCAGCAGCAACGTGGCATGGGAAGACTGCAAAACAACCGTCAGCAAAAAACCGACGGCGAAAAAAGCCAGTGTTTCGGCCATACCGCCGATTTGCGTGCGGCTGAAGTCTATGCCCGCACCGAAGGCCTGAAAGCCGTCACGGATGGCGTCGATGCCGATTAGGATTAGGGCAACGCCGATTAGGACGCGGCCGAATATCTTGCTGCGCTCGCCGGTAAGGTGCATCAGGGTGCCGAATACCAGCATGGGCATGGCGGCAGCACTCAGACTGATGCTCTGCCCCGCCAGCGCCAACAGCCAGATTCCGCTGGTCGCCCCCAAGTTTGTGCCGAGAATGATGGCAATGCCGCCCGCCAGGGTAATCATGCCCGTGCTCAGGAAGGCTATGGTCAGCAGTGAAACCAGTGTGCTGGATTGCAGGATGAAGGTGGCCGCCATGCCGAAAAACAAGCCTTTGGACGGCGTGGCGGTAGACTGGCTCATCCAGCGTTCGAGTTTGCCGCCGGCCGCCGACCGCAACCCCTCCTCTATACATTGCATACCGAATAAAAACAGCGCCAAACCATAACAAAGCTGCAGCCAGGACGGGCTGTATAGGAAGCTGCCGCCCAATGCCGCCAATATGACGCTCAATGTTATGTATTTCTTGATTTGCTGTTCGGTCATTGTTTCCCCTCCGGTGTGTGGATATGATTGGCATTCTAACAAAAATGCCGCCCGAATGTGTTTTTCAGGCGGCATTGATTTTTTTCACCCAATTCAGCGCAAGGGCTGCATACCCATTACTTCCATCAGGAAATTGGTAAAGGCGGGGTTGGTTGGTTTGTATTGCATATTCGGCCAGCGCTGCTGCCAACCGTGCAATGTGCTTTGAATATGTTTTTTTGATTGTTCGGTTGTAATTTCCCCGCGTTGGCTGTCCACTGCCGAGCGCAGGTAACTTTCATACACGTCGTCGTCCACCGGGTTTGCGCCGACCAGCTTCAAGCGGAAACGGTTGAGGTTTTGCGCGGCCTGCACTTTGGTCAGCCTGCCCTGCCCGACCTGATCGTTCAGGCGGACGGCTTCGGCACGGATTTTGGAAACATCGCTCCAATGGCTGGCGGCCAGACGGAAGTTGTTTTTGGCCGGTTCCGTACGCGCGGGAGAACTTCTCCCACTGGGTTGGGGTGGGGAAAAATAATAAGACGGACAAGCACTTAAAGTTACCGCCATCAAAATAAACAGGAGGGGGTTTTTCATCAAAATTCCTTTTTGACCCCACTCCCGTCCTTTATGGGATGGGGTTGTTCTAAATATAAAACAGCATCTTATATGGATAGGCCGATGTAGTCAAATATCCGGAATACCGCAGCCGCAGTATATTGGGACGGCAAAACAGGACGGCCTTTGCAGTTTGCAAATATACCGTCCTGTTTTTTAGGCTGTCGAGCTTACACCAAATCGGCAAACAACGGTGTGGACAGGTAGCGTTCGCCGTAGGAAGGAATCAGTACGACTATCAGTTTGCCTCGGTTTTCCTCTTTGGCCGCCAGTTGCAAGGCGCTCCAAATGGCCGCGCCCGAAGAAATGCCGACCAAAATCCCTTCTTTTTCCGCCGCCGCACGGGCTGTGGCAAAAGCATCTTCGCCGGTAACCCTGATAACTTCATCGTAGATTTTGGTATTCAGGATGCTGGGGACGAAACCCGCGCCCAAACCCTGAATCGGATGCGGGCCTTTTTCGCCGCCGCTCAATACCGGCGAGGCATCGGGCTCAACCGCCACGATTTTTACTTCGGGTTTGCGCGTTTTCAATACTTCGCCCACGCCGGTTATCGTGCCGCCCGTACCCACGCCCGCCACGAAGATGTCCACCTGGCCGTCTGTGTCGCGCCAGATTTCTTCGGCTGTGGTTTTGCGGTGTATTTCCACGTTGGCCAAGTTGTCGAATTGGCGCGGCATGAAGTAGGTGTTCGGATGTTCGTCCACCAAGGCTTGGGCGCGCGCAATCGCGCCGTTCATACCCTCCGCCGCCGGCGTCAGAATCAGTTCCGCACCAAAGGCGCGCAGCAGCATGCGGCGTTCCTTACTCATGCTCTCGGGCATGGTAATCGCCAGTTTGTAGCCCCTCGCCGCGCAAACCATGGCCAGGCCGATGCCGGTGTTTCCGCTGGTCGCCTCTACGATTACGGTGTCTTTGTTGATTTTGCCTTCTTTTTCGGCCGCCTCTATCATGGCCTCGGCAATGCGGTCCTTCACGCTGCTGCCGGGGTTGAAGAATTCGAGTTTGGCCACTACGCGGCCGGGCAGGCCTTCGGTCAGGCGGTTCAGTTGCACCAACGGGGTGTTGCCGATCAGGTCGGTGATGTTGTTTGCAATGTTCATGTCGTTTCCTTTCGTGATTCCAATAATGGATGAGGCATCTTAAAGCAAAGCCGCCTGAAAATAAAATAATTTCTGGCGGCACAAAGGCAAACTAAAAGTTATATGTTAATGCGGCGGCAATAGCGAACCGAAGACATAAATCAGCTGCGCGGGCAAAAGCATCAATATGCCTGCGGCCAGCCTTTCCCTTCCGCGAGGCGGGCCCGATACCGCATCCATTTGCCGGACGCGCCAAAATACCGCCATCAGGATCAATTGCATCGACAAGGAAAAAAACGGCTGCAGCAAATACATATCCAACACGGCGGGAATGATGCGGGGCGACTGGCCTTTGGGGAAGACCAGCCATGCCGAAGCCAGCAGCATGAAGGATGCGGTTGTCCATACGGTGCAGGATTCGGCAAACAATATGGCAAATTTTTGATGCCCCCCCTTATTTTTCTTTTTCTGCCTATGATGAAAAAATAAAAACGGCAACCCGAACGGGGCGATGTAAAGCTGCGGCATATACGACAGCCATAAAACCGGCGGCGAACGCAATGACGGCAGCAGCGCGGCAGCAGCGGCCAGCCACAAAAGAAACGAAGCCAAAGGCCAAAACACCAGCCTCCCCTTTATTGCCGCCGCCGCAAACAGCCCGATGTAAACGGCGACGCTCCATAAGTTTATGTTTGTCATCATTGGTAAGTCAGGCTGCCTTCGAATACTGTTTGCGCCGCTCCAGTCATCAAGACGTGTTGCCGATATTCGATAAACAACGTCCCCCCGGGCAAGTCCACCCTTACCGGCAGCCCGCCGTCCAACAGCCCCCGCCTGATGCCCGCCACCGCCGCCGCGCAAGCCCCCGTGCCGCAAGCCCTCGTTTCGCCCGCACCGCGCTCGTAAACGCGCAAACGGATGTGGTTTGGGCCGGTAATCTGCATGAAGCCGACATTTACCCGCTCGGGAAATTGTTTGTGCCTTTCCAATTCCGCCCCCAATGTGCCGACCGGCGCGCCATCGACGTCTTCAGTTAGCAATACGGCATGGGGGTTGCCCATATTGACGCAGCTCAGCTCCACCTCGCCGCCGCCTGCCGGCACCCGCCAGACTGTTTGCCCATCATCAATGCCGCCGGCAGGCAAAAAGGGGATTTCATGTGCGGCAAAATGCGGCTTCCCCATGTCCACCGTTACCCGCCCGTCGTCCAGCAGTTTGGGGATGATGATGCCCCGCGCCGTTTCTACACGGATTTCCTTTTTATCCGTCAATCCCTTTTCGGCCACAAAACGGGCAAAGCAACGTGCGCCGTTGCCGCACTGCTCGACTTCGCCGCCATCGGCGTTGAAGATACGGTAACGGAAATCCGCCCCTTGCGTATCCGCCTTTTCAACCACCAGCATCTGGTCGAACCCGATGCCGGTATGGCGGTCGGCCCATTCGGCTATCGGCACAGCCAAAGGGTCGAAGGTTTGGCTTATGGCATCGACCACCATAAAGTCGTTGCCCAAACCGTGCATTTTGGTGAACCTTAAAACCGGCATCGATTCCCTCCTATTGGAAAAGGTTTAAAAAACAAGCGAATCGGTGTAAAGAAGCCGCCTGAAGACTGTTCAGGCGGCCTTGAATCAAACAACCGGCTTATTTGCCTTCGGCAGACGCCCTTTTGAGCAATTCGAACAACTGGTCTTTCAAGGCCAGTTTTTTCAATTTCAGCGCATCGATTTCGTCCTGGGCGGTTACACTGGTAACGGGGTCGTTTTCCAAACCCGAAATTTTATCGTCCAACTCATTGTGTTCGTCGAAAACCCGGGCAAAGTGGGCATCTTCCTGTTTTAATTTTGAAATCAAATCGCGGTATTCGGGAAACATTTTTCAGTCCTCTCACAGATGGATAATCAGAAGAAATCGCACCCTTTTCATCGGGTCGATTCATTATAACAAACCCCGCTGCCGTCCGCACCCTATTTCCCGCCGCGGGCCGGCAACACGGCGGCGAACCGCCAAATACCTTTCCCCAAACGCCTCAAAGCACCTTTTTCCGCAACAGCAAACCGCTTTCGACATGCGGGGTAAAAGGGAACTGGTCAAACAGGGCCGCCCGTTCCACAAAATGCGTGGGCAGCAGGGCATCCAGATTGGCGCACAGCGTTTCCGGGTTACAGGAAATATAGATAATGCGGTCGAAACGCGCCAACAGCCGCAACGTTTCATCATCGATACCGGCGCGCGGCGGATCGACGAACACCGTGGAAAAACCATAATCCGCCAAAGAAACCCCCTGTTCCTGCAGGCGGCGGAAAACGCGGCTTCCGTCATACGCCCGGGCGAACTCCTCCGCCGACAGCCGGACGATGCGGACATTGTCCGCCCGATTGGCCTCTATATTCCACTGCGCCGCCCGCACCGACGTTTTCGACACCTCCGTGGCCAGCACGCGGCGGAAGCGGCGCGCCAGCGGCAGCGTGAAATTACCGTTGCCGCAATACAGTTCCAATAAATCGCCGCCCGCGCCCTCGGCACAGGCGCAAGCCCATTCCAACATCTTTTCGCATACCGCCGCATTCGGCTGGGTAAAACCGCCCTCCGTCTGCCGGTAGCGGAATACGTCGCCGGCCACAGACAGCGTTTCGGTAACAAAGTCCTGCGCCAACACCAGCTTCTGCCCCCTGCTGCGGCCGATGATGAAGATACCGAGTTCTTCCTGCAGGGCGATGGCGGCCTGCCGCCACCCGTCGTCAAGTTTTTTATGGTAAATCAGGCTGACCAGCATCTCGCCGCCCAAAGTACTCAAAAATTCGCATTGGTAGAGCCTGTCCTTCAACAGCGGCTCGGCCGCCGCCCCCGCCAACAGCAAGGGCATCAGACGGTTGATGGCGGCAGACGCTGCGGGGAAACCGGTCAGGCGGATTAAAGAATTGCCGCCTGCCTTTTTCCCGCATTCGAACATCGCATAACTGATATCTCCGCCTTCATGCCAAATACGGAACTCCGCCCGCATCCGATAATGCCTTTCGGGCGATGGGAATATTTGCCACTGCGGCATACCGATTCCGGCAAACAGGCGGTTCATTTTGTCCTTTTTGTCGGAAAGCTGTCGTTGGTAAGAAAGCATCATCGTGTTTTACCTGATTAAAGAATCGGGAATTATATAGCGAAACCGCCTCTGTGCCGCCAAATCGCCACACAAAGAAAAAACGGCACGCCCGTTTCGGCATACCGTTTGGTTTACAGCCAAAATTCAAATCGAAGCATTCACAAACGCCGTCAACTGGCCTTTCGCCAACGCGCCGACTTTGGTTGCCGCCAACTCGCCGCCTTTGAACACCATCAAGGTCGGAATGCCGCGCACGCCGAAACGGACGGGGGTTTGTTCGTTTTCGTCGATATTGATTTTGACCACCTTCAGGCGGCCTTCAAATTCGGCGGCCACCTCATCCAACAGCGGCGCGATCATCTTGCACGGGCCGCACCAGGGTGCCCAAAAATCCAACAACACCGGCAATTCGGCATTCAACACATCCCTCTCAAAATTGGCATCGCTGGTATGCACAATCAATTCGCTGCTCATTTTTCATCCTTTTCTTTCAGTTGCAAACAATGCGGCATAGAGAATAGGGCTTACCCGGCCGATTTCAAGCCCGCCACACGGCGGCAGGCCGAAACCCCTTCCCCCCGCATACACCGCCAAAGGCCGCCCGAAACCGCAGCGCGGGCGGCCTTGCCGATTACTCTTCGGGTTTGTCCAGCAGGGCCTTCATCGACAAACGCACGCGGCCGCGGTCGTCCACCGCCAAAGCCTTCACCTTGACCGTTTGGCCGACTTGCAGATAATCGCCGACATTCTTCACCCGTTCGTGGACGATTTCGCTGACATGAACCAAACCGTCTTTGCCCGGCATTACCGTTACAATCGCGCCGACATTATTCTCGAGTATTTTGACCACAGTACCTTCGTATACCCTGCCCACTTCCACTTCGGCGGTAATTTCTTCGATGCGTTTTCTCGCTGCTTCGCCCGATTCTGATGTAGTGGCGGCAATCGTTACCGTACCGTCGTCTTCGATATTGATTTCGGTGCCGGTTTCGGCCGTGATGGCGCGGATGGTTTCACCGCCCTTGCCGATGACTTCGCGGATTTTGTCGGGATTGATTTTCATCGTGTACAGGCGCGGGGCATGTTGCGACAATTCCTGCGGGCCATCAACGACTTCCTTCATCCGCGCCAGAATGTGCAGGCGGGCTTCTTTGGCCTGTTCCAACGCAATCTGCATGATTTCTTTGGTAATGCCTTGGATTTTAATATCCATTTGCAGTGCGGTAACGCCTTCAGTCGTACCGGCCACCTTGAAGTCCATATCGCCCAAGTGGTCTTCATCGCCCAAAATATCGGTCAATACGGCAAACTTATTGTCTTCCAAAATCAAGCCCATCGCGATACCGGCAACGTGTGCTTTCAGCGGCACGCCGGCAGACAGCAGGCTCAGGCAGCCGCCGCAGACGGAAGCCATGGAAGAAGAGCCGTTGGACTCGGTAATTTCCGATACGACCCGCATGGTGTAGCTGAAATCTTCCGGCTCGGGCAATACCGCAACCAGCGCGCGTTTTGCCAGGCGGCCGTGGCCGATTTCGCGGCGTTTGGGTGCGCCGACGCGGCCGACTTCGCCGGTGGAATACGGCGGGAAATTATAGTGCAGCATGAAGCGGTCGGCGTATTCGCCGGAAAGTGCGTCAATTACCTGTTCATCGCGCTGCGTGCCGAGTGTGGCGACAGCCAGCGACTGGGTTTCACCGCGCGTAAACAGTGCGGAACCGTGGGTGCGCGGCAGCACGCCGGTTTGAATATTGATCGGGCGGACGGTGCGGGTATCGCGGCCGTCGATGC
>CAUVCE010000078.1:0-8711 GCA_963550425.1 uncultured Neisseria sp. | reverse complement strand
CGACGATTTCGTCCACATCCATCATCTGCTCTTTGCCCAGATTGGTGTTGTGGTGCGCCGATTGCGGGCAGTAGGCGCAGTCTTCGGGACAGCCGCCGGTTTTGATGGACATTAAGGTGGAAAGCTGGATTTCGCGCGGGTTGAAATGGCTGCGGTGGATTTCGGCCGCCTGAAAAACCAAATCCAGAAACGGCAGGTCGAACAGGGCTTCGATATCGCATTTTTTCCAATAACGCGCGGTCGGATGCGGCTTGCGCTCGGTTTGACGGCGCAAGGCAACGGGAGATACGGTCATATTGTGTTCCTTTGTGTTCGCAGCGGCGCAATGACGCTGACCGGCCCGACCGTCATCGCAATGATGCCGGCGGCACTTGACGGGGAAACGGCGAACGGCACACCCGCAACGCCGGCCGTTTGAAACGGCGCGGGCAGTTTAACGTTTTTTTTTCCGAGCCGTCTTGATTCAAACCAAGAAACTTAATTCTTGTCAAAATCGCCCGATTATGATTTTTTTGACCGCCTTCCGATATTTATGTGTTACTTTAACAAAAAACCTGTGCCGCCCGGGAAGGCGGCCGCATCCATCACTTAAGGATTCTTGATGTTTCAACACATAGGTACATGAAATGAACGAACCCGTCGAATTACTGCTCGACTACCTATGGCTGCAGGAAAGGTTGAGCCGAAACACTTTGGACAGCTACCGCCGCGACCTGGCCAAAATAGCAGCAAGGCTGCAGAAGCGCGGGCACGACTGGTACAGCGCCCGAAACACGGACTTGGCCGCCGCCATATACTGCGAAAGCGAAAAACCCCGTTCGCAGGCACGCGCCCTATCCGCCTGCAGACGGCTTTACGGCTGGTTGGAAGAAACGGGCCGCCTGAAAGACAACCCTGCCCGCCATTTGGGCAGTCCCAAACCCAACCGCACACTGCCCTCCCTAATCGGCGAAGGGCAAATCGAGGCGCTTCTCAACGCCCCCGACACCTCCACCCCGCGCGGCCTTCGCGACAAAGCCCTGCTCGAACTCATGTACGCCGGCGGTTTGCGCGTCAGCGAGGCGGTCGGCCTTACCCTAAACGAAATCAACCTTCAGCGCGGGCTGGTCAACACCATAGGCAAAGGCGACAAACAACGCCAAGTCCCGATAGGCCGGGCGGCAGTTTACTGGATTGAACGCTATCTGGCCGAATCGCGCCCCGTCCTGCTCAAAGGCCGCCTGTGCGACCAAATCTTCGTCGGCCAAAAGCGTAGCGGCATCAGCCGCCAACTGGCTTGGATGATTGTTGAAAAACACGCGGCGGCGGCAGGCATCACGCACATCAGCCCGCACAGCCTGCGTCATGCCTTCGCCACCCACATGGTTCGGCATGGTGCGGACCTGCGTACCGTCCAACTGCTGCTGGGCCATGCCGACCTGGCCACCACCGAAATCTACACCCATGTTGCCGACGAGCACCTGAAAACCACCGTTGCCAAACACCACCCGCGCGGCTGAACACACAGCCCCTGCCGATACCCGATCCATGACCGACGACACACCGAAAAACACCCGTCCGTTTGCCCCATCCACCCTGCGCGCCTTGGAGGCACTCAAACTGCACGAACCGCGCCTATTGCGGCAAACCGGCGCGGTAAAGGCCTTCCTGCTGCTAAAGGCGGCCGGGCACACCGTTACGCGCAGCGTCCTATGGCAACTGGCCGCCGCCTGCAACCCCGGCCATACGGCCTTGTCCGAAGAAGAAAAAACCGCCCTATTGGCCGCCGTCAGACAACACCCGCCCGTAGCCCTTCCGCCAAATGCCGATGAGGCGGAAAAATGGATGCGGCTGGCGCTGCAACAGGCAAAAACGGCGGCAGAAGAAGGAGAAGTGCCTGTCGGCACCGTGGTAATCAGGAACGGCGAACTGCTGGCCGCCGCCCGCAACGCCTGTTTGTCCGCCTGCGACATCAGCCGCCATGCCGAAATATGCGCCTTGGCCGAAGCCGGCCGCCGCACAAACAACAGCCGTTTGGAGGGCTGCGACGTCTACATTACCCTGGAGCCCTGCACCATGTGCGCTTCCGCATTAATACAGGCCAGGGTGGCCAGAGTCATCTTCGGGGCGGCAGAACCCAAAACGGGGGCGGCCGGCAGCATCGTCGACCTGTTCGCCAACCGCAGCCTGAATAGCCATACCGCCGTATTCGGCGGCCTGATGGCTGAAGAATGCCGAAATATCCTGCAGCAATTTTTCCAACATAGGCGAAAGGCATATTCCAATGTACAAGGCGGGGAAAAAACGGCTTCCATCCTCCCCAAAGATTAAAATACCGCCCCCCGCTTTTTACCGCAGCCCTGCTTTGGTCGGAATGTATACACCGTCCTTAAACGGTATCGCCAATTTTCAGATATTGGATAAAAAACGGCACATTCGCACCGACAAACGGCCGCTACTTTGCGCGGTATATATCTAAACCTTGTCTTTACCGCCAAAACTGGTAATAATGCCGCCTTTTCCCCTATTTTTTGGAACTCAATAAACAGAAAGCACGAAAATGGCGTTAATCGTACAAAAATACGGCGGCACCTCGGTCGGTTCTGCCGAACGCATCAAAAATGTCGCCAAACGTGTTGCCAAAGCCCGCGACGAAGGTCATGACGTAGTGGTGGTGGTGTCGGCGATGAGCGGCGAAACCAACCGTTTGGTGGCACTGGCGCACGAAATGCAGGAGTTCCCCGACCCGCGCGAATTGGATGTCGTACTGGCAACCGGCGAGCAGGTAACCATCGGCCTTTTGGCCATGGCGTTGAAAAATATCGGTGTGGATGCCAAAAGCTATACCGGCTGGCAGGTGGCGGTAAAAACCGATAACGCGCACGCCAAAGCCCGTATCGATTCCATAGACGACGAAAAAATGCGCGCCGATTTGGCGGAAGGCAAGGTGGTCATCGTGGCCGGATTCCAAGGCATTACCGCCGATGGCGATATTTCCACTTTGGGGCGTGGCGGCTCGGATACCTCCGCCGTCGCATTGGCGGCTGCCCTAAAGGCAGACGAATGCCGGATTTATACCGATGTGGACGGCGTGTACACCACCGACCCCCGGGTCGTGCCCGATGCCCGGCGCCTGAATACCATTTCGTTTGAGGAAATGCTGGAATTGGCCAGCCTGGGTTCGAAAGTGCTGCAAATCCGTTCGGTGGAATTTGCCGGCAAATACCAAGTGCGCCTGCGTGTGTTGAGCAGCCTGCAAGATGGCGGCGAAGGCACCCTGATTACCTTTGAAGAGGACGAAAGTATGGAAAAAGCCGTAGTAAAAGGCATTGCCTTCGATAAAAACCAAGCCCGCATCAATGTGCGCGGCGTGCCCGACAAACCCGGTATCGCCTATCAGATTTTGGGCGCGGTGGCCGATGCGAATATCGAAGTGGACATGATTATTCAAAATGTCGGCGCAGAAGGTACAACCGATTTTTCGTTCACCGTGCCGCGCGGCGATTATAAGCAGACTTTGGATTTGATGAACGGCCTGAAAGAAAGTCTGGGCGCGGCCGAGGTAAACGGCGACAATACCGTCTGCAAAGTCTCCATCGTCGGCGTGGGTATGCGCTCGCATTCCGGCGTGGCGGCAACCAT
Organism: uncultured Neisseria sp.; assembly: GCA_963550425.1. Taxonomy (GTDB): domain Bacteria; phylum Pseudomonadota; class Gammaproteobacteria; order Burkholderiales; family Neisseriaceae; genus Neisseria. Next base: position 5,090 of record CAUVCE010000078.1, on the reverse strand, counting down.
GTTCCGCTCTTTGGCCGAAGAAGGCATCAATATCCAGATGATTTCCACTTCCGAAATCAAGGTTTCCGTCCTGATTGACGAAAAATATATGGAATTGGCCACCCGCGTGCTGCATAAGGCATTCGGATTGGAACAGGGTTGATATTTTCCGCTTTCTATAAAAAGCCGCCTGAAAGCCAAGAAAGTTTTCGGGAGGCTTTTTTCATTAAAATTTCCCAAACCGCCGAGACCCCGCCTTGCCATACGGCGACGAGAGATTTATTTTGGCGGGATATCCAGAAAAATCAGGATAATATGCGCGATTATGCTTTATGCGCCACCCTGTGTGCCAAAGTGCCATATAAGTTTACGATTCTCTGTATGCCCAGCAGGCAGTCGTCCAAACCGGCAACCAAGGCGATACGGACGTAGCCCCGGCCGGGGTTGCCCGTGTCGGTGTCGCGCGCCAGGAAGCGGCCGGGCAAAACTTGCACCGCCGCCTCCCGCCACAGTTTGCGGGCAAAGGCCAAGTCGTCGCCATCGGGCACTTTCAGCCAAATGTAAAAAGACGCATCGGGCATGGCAACTTCGAATGCCTGCCGAAGCAATGGGACGATGCGGTCGAATTTGGCCTGATATCGGCGGCGGTTGGCTTCCACATGGGTTTCGTCGTTCCAAGCGGCCATACTCGCGCGTTGGACGGGGATGCCCATGGCGCTGCCGTGGTAGGTGCGGTAGAGCAGGAAGGATTTCAGCAACCCGGCATCCCCCGCAACAAAGCCCGAACGCAAACCGGGTACGTTGGAGCGTTTGGACAGGCTGGTAAACATGACGATGCCTTGGCGGCTGCGGCCAAGTTGTTCCGCCGCCTGCAATGCGCCCAAAGGTTTGTTTTGGCCGAAGTAGATTTCGGAATAGCATTCGTCCGATGCAATGACGAAGCCGTAACGGTCCTGCAGGGCAAATAACCCCCTCCAGTCGTCCAAACGCATCACCGCGCCGGTCGGGTTGTGCGGCGAACAGGCAAAAAGTAGTTTCACGCGCGGCCAAATTTCAGCCGGAATGCCGCTCCAATCAGGCAAAAAACGCGGGGCGCGACAATCGGCAAAATGGATTTCCGCACCACCCAATAAGGCCGCACCTTCGTAAATTTGGTAAAACGGGTTGGGGCTGATAACGATGTTTTTGCCGTCCGATGGGTTAAGTATGGTTTGTGCAAAGGAAAACAAAGCCTCGCGGCTGCCTAAAACAGGCAGGATTTCGGTTTCGGGGTCGAGTTTCAGGCCGCCATAGCGCCGCGCCGCCCAACCGGCACAGGCCTGCCGTAATTCGGGCAGGCCTATGGTCTGCGGGTATTTGTCGAATTCCGCCGATGCCGATGCCAGCGCCTCGGTTATGACGGCGGGCGCGGGGTGCTTGGGCTCGCCGATTTGCAGCATGACCGGCCTCAGGCCGGCCGGCGGCTCGATGCCGTGCAGGGCTTCGCGCAGCCGGGCGAAGGGATAGGGTTGCAGTTTGTCCAGCAGGGGGTTCATTTTGCGGTTTCCTTTGGAATGGCGGGGGAATATCGGGAATGGTTTTGAAATGGAAAAAGGCCGTCTGAAAAGGCTTCAGACGGCCGGCGTTTTTTACGCTTTATTCGGGGGTGAAACCGGCATCGGCAATGGCTTTTTTAACGGCCGCGATATCCGCGCCGTCCGCATGGGTAACGACCACCACGCCTGTTTCGAAGTTGGCGTTTACCATGCGGACGTTTTCCACGGCCTCGGCAGCAGCAATCAGTTTGTGTGAATCTTCTTTGCCGGACATTCCGGCCACGTTGAATTTAGTTTGGGGCATATTTTGACCTTTTTTAAAAAACATCTAATAAATGAGTAATATATTGGCTTTCCCAGACATCGTTGTTATTATCCCGGCAAGGGGTGTTGCGGCTTGTTTTAGTTTCTCTGCGGCACACGGCTTGAAGGATGCCTTTGGAAAGGTAAAGCGGGATTGTGCCTTCAATTACCGTCCTTGTCCATTGGTTTCTCTTTGCCGGCACAACGGGGGAGGCCGTGAGGGCCGGCCGGGGCGGCGTTTTGCCTTGGGCGGGCGGCTTTTTCCTTTGGCGGTTTATTTGCCCAAAGCCGCCAACACCTCCGCCTTTACGCTTTCGACCGGCCGTGTGCCGTCCACTTTGATGTATTTCGGTGCGCGGCTGCCGGTTTGGCTGCCGTAGAAGCCGAGCAGGACTTCAGTTTGTTCGTGATACTCTTTCAGGCGTTTTTTGACGGTTTCCTCGTTGTCGTCCGGACGCTGTATCAAATCTTCGCCGGTTTGGTCATCTTTGCCCTCCGTTTTGGGCGGGTTGTATTTGATGTGGTAGCTGCGGCCTGACGGCTGGTGGATGCGGCGGCCGCTGATGCGGTCGATAACGACTTCGTCCGGCGCGTCGATTTCGACCACGGCATCCAAATCCACGCCGGCATCGCGCATGGCTTCGGCCTGTGCCAAGGTACGCGGGAAGCCGTCAAACAAAAAACCGTTTTTGCAGTCGTCCTGAAGGATGCGCTCCTTCACCATGCCGATGATTATGTCATCGCGCACCAAGCCTCCCGCATCCATGATTTTTTTGGCTTCCAAACCCAATGGCGTGCCTGCCTTGACGGCGGCGCGCAACATGTCGCCGGTGGAAATTTGCGGGATGCCGAAGGCGGCGGTGATAAATTGCGCCTGTGTGCCTTTGCCGGCACCGGGCGCGCCCAATAACAATATTTTCATCAAAAATTCCTCAATGGTTGAAACCCTGCCCGCTTGGGAAGGTGGAATCGGAGCCCATCCGGGCGGGATACGCCCCGTCCGCTGTGGCAATGCACGGGGTTTGCAGCCCAGCAAACCGGAATATCGGCCGCCTTTTCCATCCGACCCGCACGGCAATGCGCGGTCGGCATCAGTCGAATATTAATACTTTGCCGGCCGTCTGGAAACCCTTCGGGCCGTTGTGTCCAAACAATCTTCCTCCGGCTGCCGAATGGCGCGCGGCCGACGGCATCCCTGCCGCCCAAGGCGGTTTTGAAGGATTGCGGGCCGATGCTTTTCACGCGGCGCGCCAATGTGGTTTTCACCGGCACCTGCACTTCGCCATCCGCCCTGTTTTGCACCTGTGCTTTATACACGGCCAAGGCGCCGTCCCGATTTTTCAAACGGCCTGCAAAATACAGTATGTTGCCAGTTTCGCTTACTGAAAATTCGGCCAAGCCATCAACCTCTGCCGTTTTGGCGGGCAACGGGCTGCATAGGGTGGCTGCCGTCAGCGGGTTCATCGGTGCGGCCACACCTTCCGCACGCGTTCCAAATCCTCCTGCGTGTCCACGCCAGCCGCCGGCGCGTCTGCCGAAATTTCGACCGCTATGGGGTGGCCGTGCCACAAGACGCGCAGTTGCTCCAGCGATTCGATGGCTTCCAAAGGCGAAACGGCCATTCCGGCATAATCCTGCAAAAAGCCGGCACGGTAGGCGTAGATGCCGATGTGGCGCAAAACGGCGGTTTCGGACGGCAATTCGCGCCCACCCGCCCGCATGATGTCGCGAGGGTAGGGAATCGGGGCGCGGCTGAAGTAAATGGCGTTGCGGTTTTTGCCTAGGACGACTTTGACGACGTTGGGATTCATAAATTCATCAAAATCATGCAATGCGTGGGCGGCGGTCGCCATCTGCACGTTGTTTTCCACTAAAACTTCGGCGGTACGGCCGATAAGCGCGGGGTCAATCAGCGGTTCGTCGCCCTGCACGTTTACGATGACGGTCTCCGGCGGCAGGTTCAGCAGGCGGGCAGCCTCGGCCAAACGGGTTGTGCCGCTTTCGTGTGTGCCGGCAGTCATCACGGCCGCGACGCCGCAGGCGGCGCAGGCCGCCTGAATGTCGGCGTGGTCGGTGGCGACGATGACGCGCGAGGCCTTGCTTTTTGCCGCCTGTTCGGCCACGCGAACGACCATGGGTTTGCCGTGGATGTCGGCCAGGGCTTTGCGCGGCAGGCGGGATGACGACAGGCGGGCGGGGATGATGACGGTAAAGCTCATGACGCCAATTCCTCCTCCGTCAGTTCGCGCGCTTCGTTTTCCAGCATATAGGGGATGCCGTCCTTAATCGGGTAGGCCAGCCCGGCCTGGCGGCTCCACAATTCCTGTTTGTCGCGGTGAAATTCGAGTTTGCCCTTGGTTACGGGGCAGACGAGTATGTCGAAATATTTTTGTTCCATAGGGTTTCTTTCCGTTTTGCCGTTTTTCAGGCGGTTTTTGCCCGCTCCAACACGAACGCCGCCAAATCAGGTTCGATTATCGCACAAACGGGCAACACCCATGTATTTTCCAAATCCCGCCCGCCCGCAAGTTTGACCGCATCCTTTTCCGTAATAATCACCGCGTTCGCATTGGGCAAGTCTGCCGCCGCGATGCCGGCATGGTCGGGCAGCGAGACGGTTTGGTTCAACGTGATGCCCATGTTCCGCAGCGAATCGAAAAAACGCTCCGGTTTGGCGATGCCCGCCACGGCGGCGACGGTTTGGTTTTTCAGACGGCCTGTGTCCAGTATTTCGGACGGCCGGTTCAAACGGTAAATTTGTCCTGCTTCGATGCGGCTGTAAAACATGTTTTCAGACGGCGCAAACGACGCATCCGCCTTGCCGCCGCTGACAACGACCGCATCCACCGAATCCAGCCGCGACAAAGGTTCGCGCAAACTGCCGTTGGGCAGCAAATCCAAATCCGTCCGCCCCGTATCCGCCGCCGGAAACACCGCGATTTCCACATCCCGCCGCAGGGCGTAATGCTGCAAACCGTCGTCCGCCACAATCAGCCCGATGTCGGGGTGCGCCGCCAGCAGCACCCTGCCTGCCTCCGCACGGCTGCTGCCCACCGCTGTCGGCGCGCCGGTTTTACGGAACAGCAGCAAAGGTTCGTCGCCCGCATCTTCCGCACGGCTCGCGGCATCCAATACATGAACCGCCTTGCCCTTGCGCCCGTAGCCCCGGCTGATGATGCCGACCTTGACGCCTTTTTCCTGCAAACTCGACACCAGCGCGGCGACAATCGGCGTTTTCCCCGTCCCGCCCGCATGGATATTGCCGACCACGAC
>CAUVCE010000077.1:0-8727 GCA_963550425.1 uncultured Neisseria sp. | reverse complement strand
TCAACACCAGCCGGGCAAAGAGTGCGACACCGGCTGCGAAAAAGCCCAAGCCCAACCATTTTGCCGCCGTATCCCAGTTTTCCAAATTAAGCGCGAGCGGCGCGTCCGAACCGCCGTTGGTCACGGAAACGGCGATGATGAAGGCCATCACCACGCCGATCAGGCTTTCGCCGACAATCAGGCCTGCCGAAAACAGCGTGCCGATGCGTTCGGCGTTTTTCAGACGGCCTTCACGGTTTTCCGCCTTTTTGCCGACCGCATACTTCAATACCGCCGCCAACAGCGCACCCGCCACAATCGGCATAGTCACCGACGGCGGCAGATAAATACCCATGCCCACCGCCAATACGGGCAGCGCAAGCTTGCCGCCGGACGATTTTTTCAACACCAAATCAACCACAATCAGCACAACGCCGATACCGACGCCGATAAAAATATAATCCCATTGCAGATTGTGCGAGAAGATACCTGTGGCAATCGTCGTCATCAAAGTCGCCTGCGGGGCGGCCAGGGCCTGCGTCGCGTCCATGCCTTCGCGCGGCATCGCGCCGGTAAAGCCGTAGGCTTCATACAGCAACTCCAACACCGGCGAAATCACAAATGCGCCGACGATACAGCCGATAATCAGCGCCACCTGCTGCCGCCAAGGCGTCGCCTTCACCAGATAACCCGTTTTCAAGTCTTGCAGGTTGTCATTCGAAATCGAAGCCACCGCAATAACGGACGAACCGCAAAACAGCGTCAGCGCGAGCAGGAACTTACGGTTGGCCTCGTCCGCCATCAAACCGTTCGACTCGCCCACCAGCAGCAACACCAGCGAAATCGCCACAATCGACACAATCCCCACGCCCGAAATCGGGCTGGAAGACGAACCGACCAAGCCTGCCATATAACCACAGGCGGCGGCAACCAAAAAGCCGATGACGGAAGCCAAAAGCGTACACACAATTACCAACAACCATGCCATACCGCCGGAAATGTGCGAATCGCCGATAAAGTGGTAGAAAGAGACGCCCAAAATCAGCATCATGGACAACACCCAGAAAATCATGGCCTTAGGCGATAAATCCTGCTCTACGCGTTCTGCTGCGGGCGCACCGCCGCCGAAGCTTTTGAACGACATTTTCATGCCTTCTATCATCGGCTTGAGCAGCATCAAAAGCGTCCAAACCGCCGCGATACCGATGGTGCCCGCGCCGATAAAGCGGACTTTTTCCTTCCACAGCTTCATCGCAAACGCCACCATTTCCATATCGACAGGCTGCGGGACGCCGGACGAAAAATACGGCACGGCCACGCCCCAGGCAATCGAGATGCCCAACAGGATGGCGATACCGCCCGTCAGCCCGACCAAATAACCCGCGCCGAGCAGGGCCAGCGAAAAGCCCATCGGCAGTTGGAAAATCGCCGCACCGCTCTTAAACCAATAACTCGCGCTGTCGGCCGCCACGCGCAAGCCGCCGGTACAGAAACTCACCACACCTGCCAGCGCGCCGCCTGCCGCCAGTTCTTTGATACCGCTGCCGCCTTTTTCATCCTGTCCTTCTTCATGGCTGCCGACCTTCAAAATCTCAGCCGCCGCCACACCTTCCGGATAAGGCAAATCGCTTTTCACCACCATCGCATAACGCAGCGGTACGGTGAAAATCACGCCCAAAATACCGCCCGCCATACACAGCAGCGCGGTCTGCCAAAACGGGAAACCGCTCCAATAGCCGGCCATCAAGAGGCCGGGCAGGACGAAAATAATGCTCGAAAGCGTGCCCGCCGCCGAAGCCTGCGTCTGCACCATATTGTTTTCCAGAATATTACTGCCTTTGAAAAACTTCAAAACCGCCATCGAAATCACCGCCGCCGGAATCGACGAGGCGAAAGTCAGCCCGACTTTCAGGCCGAGGTAAACGTTGGACGCGGTAAACACGACGGTAATCAGCGCGCCGAGCATCATGCCCCGCAGCGTCAGCTCGCGGTATGACGCATAGGGGTCGTGGGAGGGTGGTTGTGTCATAATAATAAAGCCCTTTATCAACAAAATTCCAATTTGGAGCAGCCTGCCGACAGCCCCCAAAAAACAACCGGCGCGTCAAAAACCGCACCGTGCGTTTGCATTTATATAGTGCGGATTGCAATGCAGTGTCAAGCTTTACATAGAAACGCAAAGAAAACCACACTTTTGCAAACACTGCCGGCAAAACCGGACAAGACTGCGCCCGCACCCTGCCCCGCTTTGAAAAAATGCGCGACATCGACCAAACCGACCGCATTTTCCTGACAAGCCGCAAAGGGGCGGAAAAGAAAATCGACCAGCGCAGGTAGGGCGGCGAACACATCCCCGTCCCGATTTAAAAGCCGCCCGAACAACCATAAGGTTTTCGGGCGGCCTTTATACAAAAAACATTTTATCCCGCAGTTTTCAAACCGCGGATGATTTCCCCCCATTCGGGCGGCAGACGGCAATTGCCCGGCGCGTTTTTAAAGACGGCGGCCATTTGCGGCGGTGAATATTCGGCCAAAGCCGTACCCACATTGGTGATAAAAAAACGCTTGTCGAAATTTTTTTCGGCAAATTTGAAAAACAAATCGACATAAGTTTGAATCTCCTCCAAAGGCATCAGCTTCATATCTTCATCCTTTACCGGAATGGCAAAGGATTGGCCTTTCAGCCCGAAGCCGAAACCCATTTCCGCACCATACTTCATCCGTGCGGTCAGCGGTGCGCCCAAGCCGTGCTTGCCGGCTTTGTTTGTGCCGAATACAAAAATCTCGTTTTCCCTAATCTCATGTGGAAGCGACATAAAAATCTCCTAATTTATTAAAAATTGGCGTGGCGGCGATCATGCGGCATTATGCGAATCACTGTTATAACATTGATTTGTTTTACCGTATCGCCTCCTTTGCCGGCGGCCGGAATCGGTTGCCCGGCCGCCATACTTGGCAAAACGGCGGCATATCTTATGCTGCCGCCCGTCCTGTTTGCCGGCGGCAAACGCCATACCGGCAAAACCCGGTTCGGATTATAGTGTCTGCCAAGCCTCCTGACTATTTTGTATTCCTTTTCGACACACAGGACTGCACATCAGGCGCAGCCCTATAAGGAATAATGATGAGAAAACGATTTGTATGATGTTTCGGCCATCGCCCAGACAACCGCCGCCTTTTGCCCGCATTGTCCTAATTTTTGTTAATCCACTATAATCCGAACTGTCATATGCCGAACTTTGTTAAAGGGAAATTTTTATGCCGCAATCCAACCGCCTGCTTTGCCGCGAAATGAGTCTTTTGGCCTTCAACCGCCGCGTGTTGGCGCAGGCGCGGGATGTGCGCGTGCCGCTGTTGGAGCGGCTGCGCTTCCTGTGCATCGTGTCGTCCAACCTGGACGAGTTTTTTGAAGTGCGTATGGCCTTTTTGCGGCGCGAACACAAAATCGACCCCGAGCGTATTTTGGACAGCGGCCTGACGCCGGCGGAAACGATTGCGGCGGCTTCAGAAGAGGCGCACCGCCTGATACGCGAACAATATGATTTGTTTAATAATGAATTGCTGCCCGCCTTGGGCAATGCGGGCATTTATTTCTACCGCCGCCACGATTGGACGGACGGGCAGCGCAAATGGATTTGCGATTATTTCGACCGGGAATTGCTGCCCGTGCTGACGCCCATCGGCCTCGACCCCGCCCACCCTTTCCCGCGCCCTTTGAATAAATCTTTGAATTTTGCCGTAGAATTGGACGGAAAAGATGCCTTCGGACGCTCTTCCGGCATGGCCATCGTACAGGCGCCGCGCATCCTGCCGCGTGTGGTGAAACTGCCCGCCGGACTTTGCGGCGGCAATGACGGCTTTGTGTTTTTGTCGTCCATCCTGCACGAATATGTAAACCGCCTGTTCCCCGGTATGGCGGTAAGGGGCTGCCACCAGTTCCGCCTGACCCGGGACAGTGATTTGACGGTGGACGAGGAAGATGTAACCAACCTGCGGGCGGCCATTCAAAGCGAATTGCACGACCGCGATTACGGCGCAGGTGTGCGCTTGGAGGTGTCGGATACCTGCCCGCAACATATTTACGACTTCCTGCTGATGCATTTCAAACTGAATCATTCGGAACTCTACCGCGTCGAAGGCCCCGTAAACCTGGTGCGGCTGATGGCGGTGCCGGATATGGTGGAGAGGCCGGATTTGAAGTTCCCCCCACGAACGGCCGCCCAGCCCAATGGGTTGCGTAAGGATGAAAAGGTAATCGACGCGGTGGCGCGCGGCGATATCCTGCTGCATCACCCCTATCAGTCGTTCGAACCCGTCGTGCGCTTTATCCGCGAGGCCGCAGACGACCCGGACGTCGTGGCGATTAAAATGACGATTTACCGAACCGGCACTTCCTCCGAACTGGGCAAGGCACTGATGAATGCCGCTTTGGCCGGCAAGCAGGTTACGGTGGTGGTCGAACTGATGGCGCGTTTCGACGAGGCCAACAATGTGCGTTGGGCGCAGCGTTTGGAAGATGCGGGCGCACATGTGGTCTACGGCGTGTTCGGCTATAAGGTACACGCCAAAATGGCTTTGGTCATCCGCCGCGAAGAAGGCCGCCTGAAGCATTACGCGCATTTGGGCACGGGCAATTATCATCAGGGGACTTCGCGCATTTATACCGATTTCGGCCTTTTGACCGCCGACCCGCAGATAACTTCCGATGTCAATACGCTGTTTATGGAGATTACCGGTTTGGGGCAGCCCGGCCGCCTGAACAAGCTCTACCAAAGCCCGTTTACGCTGCATAAAATGCTGATGGACGGCATTGCGCGGGAAACGGAACACGCCCTAGCCGGACGGACGGCGCGCATCGTGGCCAAAATGAATTCGCTCATCGAACCCAATATTATCGAAAGCCTGTATGCCGCCAGCGCTGCCGGCGTGCGGATTGATTTGATTGTTCGGGGGATGTGCGCCTTGCGGCCTCAGGTTGGGGGTTTGTCGGAAAATATCCGCGTGCGTTCCATCATCGGCCGCCAGCTTGAGCATTCGCGGGTTTACTATTTTTACAACGACGGTGCGGAAAACGTTTATATTTCCAGCGCGGACTGGATGGGGCGCAATTTCTTCCGCCGCATAGAAGTCTGCACGCCGGTGGAAAATCCGAAACTGAAGGAAAAACTTATCCGCGAAGGTTTGACATTGGCGCTGGCCGACAACCGCCAGGCATGGCTGATGAATCCGGACGGCAGCTATGTTCGTGCTGCAGCCGGCGAAGGCGGCGCGGAATACAGTATGCAGGAAGAGCTTTGGTTGGAATACAGCCAGTCGGTTTGATGTCCGGTACGGCAAAGCCGAAACCCTAAATCACAAACCCGACATCCTCATCTTCGCCCGTCCTTTTCCGATATTGGCCGGGCGATATGCCATAGGCCTTTTTAAACGCCTTGCCAAAATGCGTTTCCGAGCCGAACCCTGTCGTCAAAGCCACCGACAAAACCGAATCCGTGCCCTGCCGCAGCAAAACCGCCGCCTGCTGCAGCCTGATTCGGTTTACAAAGGCATAAGGGCTCATCCCCGTCTTACCCTTAAACAACCTCATCAGCTGCGCGCGCGAAACAGAGGCTGCCGCAGCCATTTCCTCGATATTCCACGGCTTTTCGGGATGTTCCAACACCAGCCGGATAACCTGCCTCAGGCGGCGGTCATGCCAGCCGTTGAGCAGTCCGTCCGGCAGCCGTTGCGGCCGGTTGTCGGCCAAAAACGAACGCACCAGCATAACCAGCAACACGGCCGACAAAGCATCCACCACCGCGCGCGAACCATATTGCGGCCTATCGGCTTCGGCCTGCAAAATCGCCACCAGGCTTTCCAGCGGCGTATGCTGCATATTCAAATATACCGCCTCTGGGAGGCTGTTCATCAAATCGGCTTGCAGGTCATAACTGAAACGGGCGCAAAACAGACTCATCCGGGCCTGTCCCGTACCGCTTTTTTTCAGGGTGAAAGCCCCGTTTTCCGCCAACGACACCGCTGCCGCATGATTATCGCAACCGGCCTCGCTGCTCAACACATGGCCGGGTTTTCGCGGGAAAAACACCACATCGCCCCGTCTGAGCAGGCGCGCCTTGTCCATACCGTCCACCTTCAGCCAGCCCTCGCCGCCGGTAACGATATGCACCATGCCCCGACCGCGCCTTGCATCGTGCCGCACATACCAACCGCCTTGAAACAAACATTGCACATCGACGCTGCCGCTGATTTGCGCCAGTGCCACCAGCTTGTCGAGAGTATCCATTTTATACCATAAAATGATACGATTATTTGATAATTATAGTTTAAAATACGCAAAAATAGCATACTTTGAAAAACTTCATTAAAGCGAGGACACCATGTTTAAAGATTGGCCGGAACACACAGCCGACGTCAAAAAAGCCTTTGCGGCCTTGGGCAGGGAACATCCAAAAATGCTGCAGGCCTACGGCACGTTGGAACAGGCTGCGGCGGCCGAAGCGCTGGACGCCAAAACCCGCGAACTGATTGCCATCGCCGTTGCCATTACCACCCGTTGCGAAAGCTGCATCAGCGTACACGCCGCCGCAGCCGCCAAAGCGGGGGCGACCGACGGCGAAATCGCCGGCGCATTGGCCACGGCCATCGCCCTCAATGCCGGTGCGGCATACACTTACGCACTTCGCGCCATCGAGGCAGTAGAGACACAACGCTGACTTCGTATCCCGACATACGAAACCGCAAAGGAAATTTTGATGAAAAAACTGTTTTCCCTTATCCTTTTGGTACTTGGCACACCACTGCCTGCCAACGCTGCCGAAAACCTTCCCACCCCTGCCGCCGCCCAACCTGCCGTAAAGGCCAAAGGCATCTGGATAGATGTACGCACGGCGGAAGAATACGGCGAAGGCCGCCTGCAAGGCGCGGTCAATATCCCGGCAGACCAAATTGCAGCCAAAATCGCGGCAGCCAGCCCCGATAAGGACGCACCGGTAAACCTGTATTGCAAATCCGGCCGCCGCGCCGGACTGGCAAAGCAGGCATTGGAAAAAATGGGCTATACCAAAGTTACCAATCACGGAGGTTATCGGGATTTGGTGGCCAAAGGACTGAAATAAAGGTCGGTTAGGATATGGCGCATTCAATGCGCCAAAAGAAAGCCGATGTTTCAACGCAGGCGCGACCCATAGCCCTGAAAAATGCGCGGTTCCAACCGTTAAGGAAGTTTTGATGAAATATTTCCCCGCCTTATCCACAGCCTTGATATTGGCATCGTGTACGGGTTATGCCCCACATTCCGCCAATCTGCCCCAAGAACAGCGAAAAATGGAAAGAATCCACAGTATAGACAGCCGTTACGGCTTTGATGAAACACTGAACCGCCTGCGTGATGCGGTTCAGGCAAAAGGCATGACCCTGTTTGCCGTTATCGACCACCGCGAGGCCGCACAAAAAGCGGGTTTGGATATGCAACCTGCCACCGTGTTGGTTTTCGGCACACCCAAAGCCGGTACACCGCTGATGCTCAAAGACCCGTCTTTTGCCCTGCAGCTGCCGTTAAAAGTGTTGGTCACGGAAGAAAACGGCCGTGTGAAGGTTGTATTCAACGATACCCGCGCCCTGATCGACGGCAGCAAAATCGGTTATGCCGAAGTGGAACATTCTTTGGCGCAAGCCGAAAGATTGTTCGCCAAAACCGTATCGGAATAAATCGCACCGTACCCCCAATCGGCCCAAAACGGTTTTCGCCGCCAACGAAATTGTAAATATGGCGGACGGGTCGGAAGAATCGGAATACCCGAAAAGCGGATAAGGCCTTTGCGCCGGCCGCCCCTATAATGCAGGCGGAATAACCCCCGCCTTGCGGGAGGCCGGCGGCACGCGCCCACAGGTATTCCTGCTATTCCTGCGCCTCCCCCCCTATACGGACAATCCGCTTTAAGATAATTTTACGCCCAGCCATTCGGCCATTTGCAGGTAAACCAACAAAGCCGCAGGCACGGACAATACCGCATAACCCGCCAGCCCGAACACTATCCAAGCCAGTTTGTCCGCCCCCCGCCAACGGAAATAATGTGAGGCGGTCAGCAGGCAGGGCAGCGTCAAACCCAGCCATACCAGCACCCAGCTCCAATGGGCGGCAAACATCGGTATCCAGTGCGTCAAAGTCGCCCACACAAACAATGTCCACAATAAAAGCGGCAATACGAAAGCCAAAATCATCCACAATACGCCGCGTTTGAATGCGGGTGTGAAGGTTATGAGCGGGCGTTTTTGTTTTTCAGATGTCATAGTCGTACTCCACGGCCAAAGGGGCATGGTCGGAAAATTTTTCGTCTTTATAAACATGCGCAGACACCGCTTTGGCGGCGAGTTCGGGCGTAACCATCTGATAGTCGATGCGCCACCCGACATCTTTCGCATACGCCTGTCCGCGGTTGCTCCACCAAGTGTAGCCCGGATTGTCGGGATAGAGCGTGCGCCACATATCCGTCCAGCCGAGCGTATGGATGACTTTGCCTATCCATGCGCGCTCTTCCGGTAGGAAGCCTGAGTTTTTCTGGTTGCCTTTCCAGTTTTTCAGGTCGATGTTTTGGTGGGCGATGTTCCAGTCGCCGCAAACAACAATGTCCCGTCCCTCCGCCTTCATGGCTTCAAGCATGGGGTAGAACGCGTCTAAAAAACGGTATTTCAATTCCTGCCGCTCCGGCGCGCTGGTGCCGCTGGGCAGGTAGAGCGAAATCACCGACA
>CAUVCE010000076.1:0-9046 GCA_963550425.1 uncultured Neisseria sp. | reverse complement strand
CAAAGCCGAGTATGCGCGACAGCATGGTCATGCTGCCGACTTTGCCGAGCAGGGAAAGTAGGTTCATGGTCGGGATGCCGCAGCAAAAGCCGTTTCAGGCGGCCTTGCGCGGGAAAACGGATAAAGGGGCGAAGTATAAACCAAGGCCGTCTGAAAACGAACATGCGGTTCGTCAGAAACCCGCCGATTTGTTTTTCAGACGGCCTTTCTTTCGGCAGCGGCCAAGAGAAGGCAAAAGCCGCAAACGCTGCCGAGCATGGCGAAATCCCAATACTTCCGGTTTGACAGGAACAGGAAGAGAGCCGGCCTGCCAAAAGAAGGGGCTTCGGATTACACGGAGTAGAGTTTGTGCCGGCGGATATAGCGCCAAACATTTTCGTCCAGCATTTCTTCCGCGCCCTGTCCGTTTTTCAGGCGGTTTCGGATTTCGCTGGAGCTGATGTCGAGCATCGGGGCTTGGAGCAGGTGCAGCGAACCGTTTTGCAGTGCTTCGCCCAGCCAGCGGTGCAGTTCGGGCGGGGCTTGTGCCAAACTATCCCCTTTTCGGGCGGCAACGGCGATATTGGCCTGTTTTACCAAATACTGCCATTTTTTCCAGGTATGCAGCTTGAGCAGGCTGTCCATACCCATCAGCCACCACAGTTCGGCGGCGGGGAACTGCTGGCGGAAAACCTGTACCGTATCGAAAGTATAGGTTGCGCCGCCGCGCACGATGTCGCAGTCGCTGACGGCGAAACGCGGGTCGGCGTCGGCAGCCAGCCGGGTCATGGCCAGGCGGTGTTCGGCGGGTGTTTCCGTACCGGTTTTGTGGTAGGGGTCGCCTGCGGGCAGGAAAATCACGCAGTCCAAATCCAATTCATTGGCGAAGGCGCGGGCGATGTGGGAGTGTCCTTTGTGTACCGGGTCGAAGGTGCCGCCGAAAAGGCCGGTTTTCTTGTTCATTTGATACCTATCGCACATTCCATGTCGCCGTTTACCACCACCGTGAGCTTGCCCGTGGTGGGATGGATGACCAAGCCGTGTACGGCAATATTTTCGGGCATCAGCGGGTGTCGGCGTATCAGGCTGACCGAGTGGCGGACGCTGTCGGCCACATCATCAAAGCCGGTCAGCCAGCCGTTTAAGTCTATGCCCGCGTTTCGCAGGGTGGTGATGCGGTCGGCCGGTATGCCCAAATCGCCCGCATGGCTTAAAAACTCATCGGGCTGCAGGCCGCGCATACCGCAGTCGTAGTGGGCGATGACCATGATTTCGGTTACCTTCAACTCAAATACGGCCACCAAAAGCGACCGCATCACCGACCCCCACGGGTGGGTAACCAGCGCGCCCGCGTTTTTGATGAGCTTGGCGTCGCCGTTTTTCAAACCCATGGCGCGGGGCAGCAGTTCGACCATGCGCGCATCCATGCAGGAAACAATGGCCAGGCCGCGTTCGGGATATTTGTTGGTGAAAAATTGGGCATATTCGCCTGCCTCGACAAAATTTTGATTAAAATCGAGAATTTCGCTCAATACGGCCATAAAATTCCTTTTTTTATAAAAAAAATCAAAAAAATAATGGAAATAACCTGAATCGGGTTTGTAACAATGGCGAAGGTTTAGGGCAGCGGGGCGAAATTCCGCCCGAAACAAACCGGGGCGGGTGTGTCGGGGCTGCCTTTTGCCGCGCTGCCGGATATGGCAGGCGAAACGCCCTTCGGGCGTTTGGTCGGGCCGGCGAAATGTTCGGCCGCACCCTGTTGGGAGGCGGACAGCGTATTGAGGCACTGATGCAAAACATAACCGCAGGCGGCTAAGTCGGGGCGCACAAATCCCCTGACGAGATGCCGAACCGATAGTGGAATTTCTAAAACCACCGCAATATCGTCCTTGCCGCGCCGTATCGGGAACGGGGCTGCCTGTCAAATATCATTCGGCCGATGCGTCAAGCGCGCTTAATTCGGCCAGCAGGGCGCGCAGTTGCTCCATTTTTTCCTTGGAGAGTTTTTGTTCGATTTGGTCGTAACAGGCATCAACCTGCCCGCAGGTGTCGCGGTACATCCGTTCGCCTTCAGGGGTCAGGCAGAGGTAGACGCGGCGGTGGTCGTTGGACGGCTTCAGGCGCACCAGCAGGCCGGATTTTTCCAAACGGGTAAGGATGCCGGTCAGGCTGGGGCGTAGGATGCAGGCCTGTGCGGCCAGCACTTGGAAGTCCATGGTGCCGTTTTCGGCCAACAGGCGGATGATGCGCCATTGTTGGTCGGTAATGCCCGCGTTGTGGAGGATGGGGCGGAAATGCGCCATCAGGGCTTCGCGCGCCTGTATCAGGCTGATGTTGATGGATGAGTGTTTGGATGGGGTATTCATCAAAATTTCCTTAACGGTCGAAACCCGTGCCGCCCGAGGCGGCCTTGCGGGGCTTGTTCGGCATCGCGGGCGGCACCATGCCTGCCTTTGGGCTGCATCAGGTTGATTATGATGAAATGAATGATATGGGTTTTGCCATGTTAATGCAAGGGCGGGGGTTTTTTTGCGGCGGTTTTTATTTCCGTCCGAGTTCATCGGTTATGCGCTGTAAAAGCTGCAGCCTTTCGGTGCGTATCAGGCCTTCTTCCGCCGCCTGTTTGATGGCGCAGGCGGGTTCCTGCCGGTGGCTGCAGTTGTGGAAGCGGCAGCGGCCGACAAGGGGGCGCATTTCGGGAAAATAGTGCGGCAGGTCGGCGGCGGCCAAATGGTGCAGGCCGAATTCCTGCAGGCCGGGCGAGTCGATTAGGCGGGTGTCGGCGGCAAGGTGGTAGAGTTTGGCGTGGGTGGTGGTGTGTTTGCCGGAATCCAGTGCGGCGGAAAGCCCGTCCGTGCGGGCGGCTTCGCGTCCGAGCAGGGCGTTGGTCAGGGTGGATTTGCCCATGCCCGACTGCCCCAGGAAGATGGAGGTATGCCCCGCCAAAAGGGGACGCAGTTTGTCGGCGCCGCCCAATGCGCTCACTTCGACAAGGTGATAGCCCAATGTGCGGTAGAAGTCCAGCCTCTGCCGCCAGCCCCGGCTTTCGGGAAGGTCGGTTTTATTTAGGACGATATAAGGCAAAATGCCGCCCGCCTCCGCCGCCAACAGGGCGCGCTGCAGCAGGTTCTCGCTCGGGCTCGGGACGGCGGCGGTAATGATGAACAGGCGGTCGGTGTTGGCGGCAATGAGTTTGGTGCGCCAGGCATCTTGCCGGTATAGCAGGCTTTTGCGCGGCAGGTAGCCGGTAATGACGGCCTGCTCGCCGTTTTGGATTTGGATATGGACGAAATCCCCGCAGGCAAAATCAACCCGTTTTTTGCGGGTGGTGGCATCGTAGGCCGCGCCGTCCCGGGTTTGTACGGTGTAGCGCAGGCCGTAACTGGCGGTAATCAGGGCGGTTTCGGTCATTGTCGGGGCTCGCAATCGGAAAAAGGGTTATCTTGGCCTGTATCGGCCTGCCGCAAATCGGGGCTGTGCTGAAGGGTGAATATGGCGGCGTTCAGTATCGGGAGGCTTTCAATGTCAAAGTCGTCCGATTGTTTGCCCAGCCATGTCTCAATCAGCCCGGATATGACGACATAAAGGTAGTCGGAGGCCAGCCCGATGTCGAGTTTGGGCGGCAGTTGGCCGCCGGATACGCACAGTGCCAGGATGTGGCGGATGCGCTGCGACCAGATGCCTATGTATTTCCGCTGTATGGCGATAATGGCGCGGTTCTCTTCCGTATATTCGCATTTCAACCCCATGATGATGGCCAGTTTGCGGTGGTTCTCATCCCGCGTAATGTGTTGGAGCAGGGTGAACAGCAGTTGCCGCAGGCTGCGGGTGTCGGCCTGCCTTATCGCCTCGCCAAACGATTGGCCGCATTCTTCTAATTTTTGCAAAAACAGTGCGTCAAACAGGTCTTCCTTGTTTTTAAAATGCCAATAAAGCGCACCCCTCGTTACGCCCGCTCTGCGGGCAATGGTTTGCAACGATGCCTTCGCCACGCCGTATTCGTAAAAGGTGTCAAGGGCAGATTGCAGCAGTTGCTCGCGGGTCTTTTGGGCTTCGGCTTTGGTTTTTCTCATGCGGGGTCGCTCCTGCCGCTTCAGACGGCTCGCTGTTTGTTGTTGTGTTTCCGCCCGACGGCGGGCGCGGCATTATAGTTTTTTGCTTTATTACGTTCAAGTGTGTATGTATAATGCCGCAACAAGTATTCTGGGCCGTCTGAAAAAACCGTTTTCAGGCGGCCTGATTGGATTAAGTTTTAACCGGAACAGGAAAAAACATGACAAAACATACATCCCGCAACCGCATTGGGAAACTGGCCGTTTTGACGGCTGCCGTATTGATGCTGGGTGCGTGCGGCGGCAAAGATGGGGGTGCGGGGGAGGCGCAAAAACAGCAGCAGGCGCCTGCGCCCGTAGTCGGCGTAGTAACCGTTCGGCCTCAAGACGTGGCGGTAGACGTGGAACTTCCCGGCCGTTTGGAGGCCTTCCGTTCGGTGGATGTCCGGCCGCAGGTAGGCGGCATCATCAAACGGCGTTTGTTTGAGGAGGGCAGTTACGTCCATGCGGGTCAGGCGCTGTACCAGTTGGACGATGCAACCTATACCGCCGCACTTGAGGGTGCGCGCGCCCAACTGGCATCGGCCGAGGCTGCGCTGACCAAAGCCAACGCCGATTTGGCGCGCTACAAGCCCCTGGTATCGGCCGAGGCCATCAGCAAACAGGAATACGATGCGGCCGTTGCTGCCAAACGTTCGGCCGAGGCGGCGGTAAAATCTGCGCGTGCGGCCATCCGTTCGGCGCAAATCAATGTAAACTATTCGCGCATCACCGCGCCGATTTCGGGCTTTATCGGCCAGTCCAACGTATCCGAGGGCGCGTTGGTGAGTGCCAACGACAGCACCGTATTGGCCAACATCAAACAAACCGACCCCATGTACCTGAACGTTACCCAATCGGCCAACGAAATCATGAAACTGCGCCGGCAGATAGCCGATGGCAAACTGCATGCCGTAAACGGCCGCATCGAAGTCGGCATCAAACTGGAGGACGGCAGCGAATACGCCCGCAAAGGCTACCTGATGTTTGCCGACCCTGCGGTTGATCAAAACACCGGCCAAGTTACCTTGCGCGTGGGCGTGCCCAATCCCGACAACATCCTTTTGCCCAACCTCTATGTACGCGCCGTCATGGCGCAATCCGAAGTGAAAAACGCCTTTACCGTGCCGCAGCAGGCGGTAACGCGCGGCCAACAGGACACCCTGCTCATCGTCAATAACCGGGGCGGCATGGAATCGCGCACGGTAAGCATAATCGGCCAACAAGGCAGCAACTGGATTATCACGGACGGACTGAAAGAGGGCGACAAAGTTATAGTCGAGGGCACATCCATAGCCGGCATGATGCAGGCCAAAACCGTTACCCCCAAAGAATGGACACCGCCGTCCGGCAACACTGCGGCAGCCCCCGCAGCGGCGGCAACCCCGGCCTCGGGTGCAACGGCGGCTTCCGCACCCGCAGCGGGGGACAATAAGGCCGCTTCCGAAACCCAAGCCTCGCAGGCGGCAGAATAAGGAGGCATAATGGCTAAGTTTTTTATCGACCGCCCCATATTCGCGTGGGTAATCGCAATATTCGTCATACTGGCCGGCGTGCTGGCCATCCAAAAACTGCCCGTGTCGCAATACCCCTCCGTGGGCGCGCCCACCATCACCCTGACCGCCACCTATTCCGGCGCGTCGGCGCAGGTGATGGAAGACAGCGTGTTATCCGTCATAGAACGCAACATGAACGGCGTGGAAGGGCTGGACTACATGTCCACCAGCGCCGACAGCAGCGGCAGCGGCACAGTCAGCCTCGTCTTCACGCCCGAAACCGATGAAGACATGGCGCAGGTGGAAGTGCAGAACAAACTTTCCGAAGTCCTATCCACACTGCCGTCCAACGTGCAGCAAAACGGCGTTACCGTATCCAAATCGCGTTCTAACTTCCTGATGGTGCTGATGATGTCCTCCGATACCATGGACACGGCCGAAATCGCCGACTATGTGGAACGCAACATCAAACCCGAAATCCAGCGCGTAGACGGCGTGGGTTCGGCCAGGCTGTTCGGTTCGCAGCGGGCGATGAGGATTTGGGTGGACCCCAAAAAGCTGCAAAACTACAACCTGTCGTTTGCCGATGTGACCACCGCCATCAGTGGCCAGAACGCGCAGATTTCCGCCGGTTCTATAGGCTCGCTGCCCAGCACGCCCAACCAAACCATCACCGCCACGGTAACGGCGGAGGGGCAGCTCAGCTCGCCCGAGGCTTTCGGCAACATTATCCTGCGCTCCCAAACTAACGGCGCGAACGTCTACTTGAAAGACGTCGCCCGCATAGAATTGGGCCAGCAGGAATACGATGCGTCCACCCGCCTGAACGGCAAACCGGCGGTCGGCATGGCCGTCATGCTGTCCAACAAGGGTAACGCCGTGGCCACGGCCACGGCGGTGCGCGCCAAAATGGAACAGCTGCAAAAGTTCTTCCCCGGCGACATGAAATGGACCTCGCCTTACGATACGTCCAAGTTTGTCTCCATCTCCATTAAAAAAGTCGTACATACCCTGCTTGAAGCCGTGGGGCTGGTGTTTGTCGTGATGTTCGTGTTTTTGCAAAACTTCCGCTACACCCTGATTCCGACCATAGTCGTGCCGATTTCCCTGCTGGGCGCGTTTGCCGGCATTTATTACCTGGGCATGTCCATAAACGTGCTGACCATGTTCGCCATGGTATTGGTCATCGGCATCGTGGTCGATGATGCGATTGTGGTGGTGGAAAACGTGGAACGCATCATGGTGGAAGAAGGCCTGCCGCCGCTGGAGGCGACCAAAAAGGCGATGGGGCAGATTTCCGGCGCGGTTGTCGGCATTACCGCCGTATTGATTTCGGTATTCGTGCCGCTGGCCATGTTCACGGGCGCGACCGGCAAGATTTATTACCAGTTTGCCGTAACCATGGCCATCGCCATCGCCTTCTCGGCCTTTTTCGCCCTTTCGCTCACGCCCGCCCTGTGCGGCACGCTGCTCAAGCCCATACCCAAAGGGCATCACGAGGAGAAAAAAGGCTTTTTCGGCTGGTTCAACCGCATGTTCAGCAAGGGTACGCACGGCTATGAGGGCTGGGTAGCCAAAGTGCTGGCTAAGTCTTTCCGCATGTTTGCGGTTTACCTGACCCTGGTTGCCGCCGCCGCCGTACTGTTCGTTCGCATTCCGACCTCCTTTTTGCCCGATGAAGACCAGGGAAACCTGATGATGATGATACAGTTGCCCGCCGGTGCGACCAAGGAGCGCATGGATGCCACTATGGCGGTTGCCAATCAGGTGATTACCTCCATGCCCGAAGTGGAAAGCTTTTTGGGCGTGTCGGGCTTTAGCTTTTCGGGCTCGGGACAAAACATGGGCTTCGGCTTCATCACCCTGAAGGACTGGTCTACCCGCACCAATCCGGAAAACCAGGCCGCAGCGGTGTCGGGCAAGATTACCGGCGCGCTAATGGGTTCGATAAAAGACGGTTTCGCCGTCGCCATCAACCCGCCGGCCATTATGGAGCTGGGTACGAGTTCGGGCTTGGAGTTTTATTTGCAAGACCGCAACAGCAACAGCAGCGGCCATGCGGCCCTGTTGGCCAAGCGCAACGAGTTGATTGCCGCCATGCGCCAAAACCCCAAATTCAGCACGCAGGACATACGAGCCTCTGGTTTGGAGGACGCGCCCCAGCTTAAAATCGAAATCGACCGCAATGCGGCCGCCGCGCAGGGCATAGCCTTCTCCAGCATCAACACGGTGTTGGGTTCGGCTTTGGGTTCGTCCTATATCAACGATTTCCCCAACAACGGCCGCCTGCAGCGCGTGATTGTGCAGGCCGATGCGCCTAACCGTATGCAGGCCGAGGACATCCTCGCGCTGACCGTGCCCAACGGCAGCGGAACAGCCGTCCCCTTGTCTACAATCGCTTCGGCCTCGTGGGTAACGGGCATGGAGCAGAGCGTACGCTTCAACGGTTATCCGGCCATGAAAATCAGTGCGGCGGCCGCCAACGGTGTGTCTTCGGGCGATGCCATGGCCGAGGTGCAAAGGCTGGTGGACGCTATGGACGGCTATAGTTTGGAATGGGCGGGACAGTCGCGCGAGCAGGCGCAAGGCAGTTCGCAAACCATGATTTTGTACGGTTTCGCCATTTTGGCGGTGTTTTTGGCACTGGCCGCGCTGTATGAAAGTTGGTCTATTCCCTTCGCCGTGATTTTGGTTGTGCCGCTGGGCCTGTTGGGCGTGGTATTGGGTGTAACCGGCCGCAACGGTTTCTTGGGCCTGTTCGGTGTTCCTCCTCAATATTTGAACGACATTTATTTCCAGGTCGGCCTGATTACGGTGATTGGGTTGAGTGCGAAGAACGCCATTTTGATTATCGAGTTTGCCAAGGATTTGCAAGAAGGCGGGATGGGGTTGATTAAGGCCACGCTGCAGGCGGCACACCTGCGGTTCCGCCCGATTATCATGACTTCGTTTGCCTTCATTTTGGGCGTTGTGCCGCTTTATTTCTCATCCGGCGCAAGCTCCGCCAGCCAGCGAGCCATCGGCACGACCGTGCTGTGGGGGATGTTGGTCGGTACGGTGTTGTCGGTCTTTTTGGTGCCTTTGTTCTTTGTGCTGGTTCGCAAGCTGTTCAAGGGCAAACAGCCTCCCGCAACGCAGGTTCCGACTTTGGAAAAGGCGGTCACCGGTACGGTCGTCAGTCAAATCGGCCGTCATTAAATTCGGTTCGGCGGCCTGTGGGAAATGGAGGGGTTGCCCGCCATGCAGGCCGTCCGAATATATCAAGGACAATGTATGTATATTTCTTTCAAACCTTTGACGTTTGCCTTGGCCGGCCTGATTTTGGGCGGTTGCACGCTTGCGCCAAAATATGAGCAGCCTAAGGTGGCCATACCCGAAACGTTTAAGTTCGATACCGCGAAAAACGGTATTCAGGCCGCTTCGCTGGGCTGGCAGGATTATTTTGCCGACCCGCGCCTGCACCGCCTGATTGAAATCGCG
>CAUVCE010000075.1:0-9169 GCA_963550425.1 uncultured Neisseria sp. | reverse complement strand
ACCCTTCAGGCGGCTTTTTCCTCTTACAGCAGTAATAAAAAACCAAAGCAAAACAACATTATAAGAATATGCCTATTCTCTCCGGCAAAGGATAAAAGGAGGAACCATGCAGAAAAAAATCCTGTCCAACCTATTGCTATATACCCTGTACATCATTATCGGCCTGCGTATCTGGCCGCCTGCCTACACCTTTGCCACACTGGCCGTCCTCCTGCCTGTTTCGCTGTGGGACATCAAAAACGAACAGGCATCCTTGTCCAGGGAAAAGAAACTGGGCTACCCCCGTGCCGACGAATCGCTGGAAGACGTCGCCATCCTGCTCAAACACGACAGAAGGGCGGCCGAACGCTGTTACCGCCGCCTGACGGGTGCGACGGGGAAAGAGGCCAGGCGGGCATTGGCCGCCATGCGCAAACACACGGCGGTCGGATGAGCCGGCTTTCAAAGAACCGTTTTACCCCCAGAACCAACGCAAGAAAGGACGAATCATGTTTGACGAAACCGATACCCGCATGATGCGGCTTGCGCTTTCATTGGCGCGCGAAGGCCGTTTTTCCGTTTCGCCCAACCCCCGTGTAGGTTGCGTGATTGCACAGGATGGACAAATAGTGGGTCAGGGCTTCCACGTCCGCGCGGGCGAACCCCATGCCGAAGTACACGCCCTAAAACATGCCGGCTGGCTGGCGCGCGGCGCAACCGCCTACATCACCCTTGAGCCGTGCAGCCATTACGGCCGCACGCCGCCCTGTGCCGCCGCACTCATAGAAGCGGGCGTGTCGCGCGTGGTTGCGGCCTTGTCCGACCCCAACCCGCAAGTGGCCGGACGCGGATTGGAAATGTTGCGCGATGCGGGCATCGAAACCCAAAGCGGCCTATTGGAAGACGAAGCGCGCGAACTCAATCGGGGCTTTTTGTCGCGCATGGAGCGCGGCCGCCCCTTTGTACGGCTGAAATGCGCGGCCAGCTTGGACGGCCGAACCGCCTTGTCGGACGGGAGAAGCCGATGGATTACCGGCGAGGCTGCCCGTGCGGACGTACAAACCCTGCGGGCGGAAAGCTGCGCCGTACTGACCGGCATAGAAACCGTTTTGGCAGACGACCCCTTACTCAACGTCCGAGCCTTCCCTGTTTTGCGCCAACCTGCCCGCGTGGTGCTGGACAGCGGCCTTCGCATCCCCGAAAAAAGCAAACTGCTGCACGACGGCGGCAGTGCCGTGGTAGTAGCCACATTGTCGCAGGACGAAGGCCGCAAAAACGCACTGGCCGCACGCCCCCACGTCCGCATCATACAGCCTGCCGAACAGGAAGGCCGTATCGATTTACCCGACCTGATGGCCAAACTGGCGCAACACAACTACGGCGAGATATTGGTGGAGGCGGGTGCGAGCCTGTCCGGCGCGCTGCTGCAGGCCGGATTGGCCGATGAAATCATACTTTACCAAGCTACCAAAATCTTAGGCAGCCAAGCCCGCCCGCTGTTTTCCCTGCCCGAAGACCCGTCCGCATTGGAACATTCGGAGTGGCGGACAGTTTCCGTGGAAATACTGGACGGCGACATCAAATGGACATTACGCCGTCGAAACATCACCGATGGTGCGCGAACATAAAACGGCATTTTACCTCCCGCAAACGGCAGGCCGCGAAAACCTCCCCTGCCGTCTCAAAATCCGCATGCCCATGATTCTTCCCAAAAAATAATTTCCCGCAGAAAGGATTAAACATGTCTGTTTTCAAAAAAAACGCCACCCCGTCCACCCGCCTGACCGAAAAATGGTTTCGGCGCGGCCTGTGGCTGGTGGCCGTCATATTCGCCTTCTTCCTAATCGGATTGGGCGGCAAAATCATAGGCGATTTGCAACGGGCGGAAACATACCGCACGCTTGAAAGCTATATGGCCGAACAAGGCGCGCAGCAGCTGTTGGACGAACGCGGCCTCCTGTCGCAGCAGGCAGACGAAATTGCCGCCAAACTGCAGCAGGCCGAACTCGATTGGGAAAAACAACGCGCCGAAACCCAGTCCGAACAGCAAAGCCTGAATAACTGGCTGGCTGCCCGTTCCGTAACCGAACAGTCGGCACAAAACCCCGAAGTCATAGGGCGTACCCGCCGATTAGATGACCTGAAGCGCAAAGAGGCCGCCTTGCGGCGCAAAGTATCCGAACAACAACAACTTCGGCTGAACAACCAACGGGCGATAGACGCCAACGAAGCAAAGATTAAAGATGCGGAACGGCTGGCCGGAGAAGTTAAGGAGCAGGATGACCGCCGCATCGAACTCAACATCTTCCTTTACCGTCTGGCACTCACGCTGCCGCTGTTGCTGCTGGCGGGTTACCTGTTCAACAAAAAACGCCAATCCAAATGGTGGCCGTTTGTATGGGGTTATATTTATTTTGCCTTATTTGCCTTCTTTGTCGAACTCGTCCCCTACCTGCCAAGTTACGGCGGCTATGTGCGTTACGCCGTCGGCCTGATTATCACCTCCCTAATCGGCCGTTACGCCATTGTGGCGATGAACCGCTACCTCGAACGCAAACGGCAGGAAGAAGCCCTGCCGGCAGTCGAACGCGGCAGCAGGCTGGATTACGACCGCGCGCAAAAATGTTTGGACAAAGGCATTTGCCCGGGGTGCGAGAGGCCGTTGGATTTCAAACAACCCGAAATGGATTATTGCCCGCACTGCAGCATCAACCTGTTCGACCGTTGCCCCGAATGCGATACCCGCAACAGCACTTTCAACCGTTATTGCCGCCATTGCGGCACGGCAAACATAAAGCAGGAAGAAAACACAAGCCAAAATCAGACAAGTGCATAAATTATGGTGGATTAACAAAAAACGCTACAGCATAGGCTCGCCCTGCACCGTTTTAAATTTGGCCCGCCATAAGGCGGTATGGGATATGGCAATGTTGCGATAAGGCCTGTTAATCCTGTATTGCCTATATTCCCTGCCGTCTTACATCTGTTTTTGGCAATCCGCCGTAAGTCGGCTATTGCCTTTAAGCGAGGGTTTTGAGCAGTTTGGCAAAGGCCTCCTCAAACTGTTTCAAACCGTCCTCCTGCAGGCGGGAGGCCAATGCTTCCACATCGATGCCCAATGCGGCAATTTCCTCCAGTCGCGCCAGTGCCTGATCGGTTTGATCCGTCAGGGTAATGCGGGCGGTGCCGCGGTCTATAAAGGCCTGCAGAGTGGTATCCGGCACGGTATTGACGGTATCTTTGCCAATCAGGCTGTCCACATACAGGGTGTCGGGGTAGGACGGGTTTTTCACGCCGGTGGATGCCCACAGCAGTCGCACACGGTTTGCGCCCTGTTCGGCTGCTTGGGAAAATCCGCTACTGCCGAAGAATATTTCCCAATCGCGGTAAGCCGCCTTGGCCAATGCGATGGCGGTTTTGCCTTGCAGGCGGTCGGGCAGTACGGCATCGAGGGCGTTGTCGATGCGCGAAATGAAGAAGCTGGCAACAACTTGAATGTGGTCTGTTTTTTCGTTTGCCGCCAAACGCGCCTGTATGCCGCGCAGATAGGCCGCATAGGCTTTTTCGGTTTGCCGGCGAGAAAACAGCAGGGTCAGGTTGATGCTGATGCCTTTGCGGATCAGTTGCTCGAAGGCAGCCAAGCCCTCGTCGGTGGCGGGGATTTTTATCATGAGGTTCGGACGATTGACGGCGCAATGCAGACGTTCGGCCTCGGCAACCGTGCCTTCAACGTCATGCGACAGTTCGGGCGAAACTTCCCAGCTGACGAAGCCGCTTTTGCCGCCGCCGGCCTCAAATTCACGCATGCATATGTCGCAGGCCGCCACAACATCATCCAGGGCCAGTTTCTCGTAACGCTGTTTCGGCGTTATCGGTTGTCGTTTTATCGCGGCTATTTTGTCGGCATATGACGGGTCGCCTGCAAAGGATTTTTGGAAGATGGCCGGATTGGTGGTTACGCCGCATATGCCGTCCTGCAGCAAGTGTTCCAGTTTCCCCCCGTGTATCAGCGAGGCGGACAGGTTGTCCAGCCAGATTTGTTGGCCTAATGATTTTACTTTGGATAAAATGGTCATTTTTGCCTCCGGTGGTTTTGGAAGGGGCAGATGCTAACGCGAAATTTTTATTTTGAACAGGTTTATGATTATGGATAATTCGGACAAATATCTTGTTTGGGCAAAAGAGGTTCTGCGTATCGAAGCCGACGGGCTGAGGGAAATCTCCGACAGTTTGGACGGCGCTT
This sequence comes from uncultured Neisseria sp., assembly GCA_963550425.1. Classification (GTDB taxonomy): domain Bacteria; phylum Pseudomonadota; class Gammaproteobacteria; order Burkholderiales; family Neisseriaceae; genus Neisseria. Next base: position 4,947 of record CAUVCE010000075.1, on the reverse strand, counting down.
TTTCCGCCGCTGCCGAAAGTATTTTGAATTGCAGCGGGCGTTTGGTGGTGTTGGGGATAGGCAAATCCGGCCATGTCGGCCGGAAAATCGCCGCCACGCTTGCCTCTACCGGTACGCCGGCCTTCTTCGTCCACCCGGCCGAAGCCGCGCACGGCGATTTGGGCATGATTGTGGACGGCGATGTGGTGTTGGCGATTTCCAATTCGGGCGAGAGCGATGAAATCGCCGCCATTATGCCGGCTTTGAAACGCAAGCAGGTCTGCCTGATTTGTATTACGGGCAATCCTTCGTCCACTTTGGCAAAATATGCCGATATCCATGTTTGCGCCGCCGTCGGCAACGAAGCCTGCCCCTTGGGGCTCGCCCCCACCACCAGCACCACCGCCGTGATGGCGCTGGGCGATGCGCTGGCCATTGCTCTGCTGCGCGCACGTTCGTTTACCCGCGAAGATTTCGCCATGAGCCACCCTGCAGGCCGGTTGGGCAAACGGCTGCTGCTGCGCGTATCCGATTTGATGCACGGCGGCCGCAACCTGCCCGCCGTGCAGGACGGTACGCCGCTGAAACACGCGGTTGTGATTATGAGCGAAAAAGGATTGGGGATGTTGGCCGTGGTGGACGGGCAAGGCCGTCTGAAAGGCGTCTTCACCGACGGCGATTTGCGCCGCCTGTTTCAAAAATGCGAGAATTTTGCCGGTTTGACGGTAAACGATGTCATGCACGCCAACCCCAAAAGCATTTCCCCCGACAGGCTGGCAACCGAGGCTTTGAAGCAGATGCAGGACAACCAGATAAACGGTTTGTTGGCGGTGGACGGCGACGGGGTTTTGGTGGGTGCGCTGAATATGCACGATTTGTTGAAGGCAAGGATTATCTGACCTGAAAACAGGCAGGCCGCCCGAAACCCGTTCAGGCGGCCTGTTTTTAAAAGCCGGCGATTTATTTAGGATTTTTCTCAATCAGCGCGACCAACTGGTCGATATACCCCTGCACGAAGCCGCGTGCCGACTCGATTAAATTTCCTTGGTTGTCAAACAAAGTTGGCGAATTGCCGAGGAAGGCTTCGGGCTGGCCGGTGAGCGGCATATTGAAATAAGACAGGGCCAGGCGCAGGTTTTTGTGCGAACTGTATCCGCCCATTTTACCGACCGAATGACTGATGATGCCTGCGGGCGTATTTTTCCAAGCGACATCCGCATTCGGTTTTGAGCCGATGTCTACGGCATTTTTCAGGCAGGCGGGGACGGTTCGGTTATTTTCTGAGGTAACGAACAACACGCCGTCCGAAGCCTTGATGGTTTCGCGGAACTGCGTATAGCTATCGGGCGTGGGGAAATCCGTTTCGTTGGGGTCGTCATAATCGAAATTATAAAGCGGCAGGTGGCCGATTTCCACGATTTCGGCCTGATAGCCTTCGGGGAACATGGCAACCGCATTTTGCGCGATTTTGCGGGCAAACGAACCCTTGCGCAGGCTGCCGACCAAAATACTGACTTTTTTACTCATCCTTAATTCCTTAACTTATTGTGTGAAAAGGCGGATTGATAGGAAATCCGCCCGAAGAAGGCCTTTGGCCGCCCGTAACTTTAACCGTTTTGCCCACACTGCGCAATCCGTCCGGATTGGGGGGGCGGCAAGCCAAACGGCCGGTTCGATGCTAAAATGCACATTTTAAATCCGCCCGAAAGCGACCCATGCAAGCCATATCCCCCGAAACTGCCGCGCGTGCCGCCAAAATCAAACTGCTGATAATGGACGTGGACGGCGTACTTACCGACGGGCGGATATTTATCCGCGACGACGGCGAAGAAATCAAATCCTTCCACACCCTGGACGGACACGGTCTGAAAATGCTGCAAAACAGCGGCGTGCAAACCGCAATCATCACCGGCAGGGATGCGCCGTCGGTCGGCCTGCGCGTACGCCAGCTAGGCATAGGGCATTATTTCAAAGGTATTCAAGACAAACGTGCCGCCTATGTCCAATTGCGCGCGCTGGCCGGCGTAGGGGAAGACGAATGCGCCTTTATCGGCGACGATGTGGTCGATTTGCCCGTAATGGTGCGTTGCGGCCTGCCGGCGGCCGTCCCCGAGGCGCATTGGTTTGTCCGGCGTCATGCGGCCTATATTACGCAAAGCCGTGCCGGTTGCGGCGCGGTGCGCGAACTGTGCGACCTCATCATGCAGGCGCGGGGTACGCTGGAAAACGCCCTAAACGGATATCTGGCATGACGGGCAGGTGGCGCGGCTGGCTGTTCCCGCTCACACTGGCGGCCGCCTTGGGCGGATTGAGTGCATGGTTGGGCAAAATCAGCGAAATAAACGTTGAGGAAACCGCACTCAACCCCAAAGTGCCGCAATACGCCATGACCGGCATATCCGGCCGCCGTTTCGACCGGCAGGGCGCATTGTCGGAAGAACTTGATGCCGAAGCTGCCTGGCAGTTGCCCAAAAGCGACGATGTCCACTTTACCAACCCGAAAATGCAGGCATACAGCCAAGGACGGCTGCTGTACCGTGTCGGCAGCAGGCGGGCGCATTACAATACCGGCAGCCGCCTTGTATCCTTCGAGCAAAAAGTTACTTTAATCAAGGCTGCCGAGTCCGATAGGCCGGCCGCCGAATTGACCACGGAACAACTGGATGTGGATACCGTCCGCAAAACCGCCTCAAGCACGCAGCCCGTACAATTCCGTTATGGGGAATCGCATGGTTCTTCAATCGGCATGACTTACGATTACGAACAAGGGCTGTTGAGCCTGCCGTCAAGAGTGAAAGCAACCGTTTATGACCCCAAAATACCTTAATATCATCCCATTATGCGGCCTGTTATCGCTTTCCATACCGGCACATGCCTTGGAAAGCGACCGCAAACAGCCGATAGAAATCGAAGCCGACCGCGGCGAACTGGATCAGAAAAAACAGTCCACCACGTTCAGCGGCAATGTCGTTATCAAACAAGGCACACTCAATATCCGTGCGGCCAACGTCAATGTCGTCCGAAGCAGCGACGGCCAGCAGGCCGTAAAGGCGGTCGGCAACCCCGTCCGTTTCGGCCAAACCCTGGATGGCGGAAAAGGTACGGTAAACGGGGAGGCACAACAGGTCGAATATTCATCGGCCAGCAACATCGTCCGCCTGTCGGGTAATGCCAAAGTAACGCGTGGCGGCGATTTGGCCGAAGGCGCGGTCATTACTTACAACACCCGTACCGAAGTCTATACCGTGGTCGGCAGCAAGGCGGCTGATGGAAAAAAGGGCAAACGGGTCAATATCGTTATCCAGCCGACAGCGGGAAAGTAGGTTTTTGCCGGATAAAAAACAGGCTGCCTGAAATTTTCAGACAGCCTGTTTCATCAAAAGCCCCGCCGACAGGAATCGAACCTGTATTTTACGCTTAGGAGGCATACGTTCTATCCATTGAACTACGGCGAGGAAAACCTTATTGTTTTGTTACATATGCAGCCGGTCAATATTCATGACGGACCACAGGGAAAACTACAGAAACCATTTGCCGATAACTATTTTCCACCAAATGAACAAAGGCAATACAAACAAAGTGGAAAATAACGCAAACAAAAACCAAAAATGCAACGGCTGTTTTTTTCTATCGCACCATTGCGTACCTTTCCGGCCATTATAGGCCATTTTGCCGTTTCGGATACCATAAAACAAATTAACTGCCTGATAAGCCGCCAAATACAGGCAAATCAGGCTGGCGGACAATTGGCGCAAAATTTCCCAAAACATTGTTTCAAGACCAACGCGCCACCGACTCCGCCGCCAAATCACGCATGGCGCGGACGGCTTCGTTGTCGGGCAGCACATCCAGGCAGGCCACTGCCTTATCCACGGCTTCCTGAGCCTGTCCGATGCAATAGGGCAGCGCGTCGGAGGCGGCAACATGGGCATGAATCTTGTCAAAATAACTGCGGTCGGCATTTTTCAATGCGGCGCGCACATCGGCGGCCGCCTCGCCGCTGCCTTGGTTCATCAGGTAAATCAGCGGCAGGGTGGGTTTGCCTTCGGCCAAATCGTCGCCGACGTTTTTGCCGATTTGCTCGGGGTCGCCTGAATAATCCAGTACGTCATCGATAATTTGGAAAGCCGTACCGACATACATGCCGTAATCTTTAAGCGCGGCTTCCTGGGCATCTGTCGCGCCGGCCAAAACCGCGCCGACCTGCGCGGCAGCTTCGAACAATTTGGCGGTTTTATATTGGATGACCCTCAAATATTCGGCTTCGGTAATATCGGTGTTGCCGATATTCATCAACTGCATGACTTCGCCTTCGGCAATAATGTTGGTGGCATCAGCCATTACTTCCAATATCTTCATGCTGCCGGAGGCAACCATCAGTTGAAAGGCGCGCGTATACAGAAAATCGCCGACCAATACGGGGGCAGCGTTGCCGAAGATGTTGTTGGCCGTTTCGCGCCCGCGCCTCATGTCGCTTTCGTCCACCACGTCGTCATGCAGCAGTGTGGACGTGTGGATGAATTCGACCATGGCGGCCAGGGAATACAGCGGGTCGCGGTCGTAACCCAGCGACTTCCCCGACAAAATGGTGATAATCGGCCGCAAACGTTTGCCGCCCGCACCAATGATGTAGTTGCCGATTTGGACAATCAGGGCGGCTTCCGACTGCACCGCCCGATTGACGACGGTATTTACCCGTGCCAAATCGGATGTGAGGTGTTGTTGGAAATAGGGCAGGTTTTCAAGCATGGTAAACCGGTACTGCGTTTGCGGACGGAAAAATAAGGGGCGGATTATAGCACAAAGGCAGCCCAAAAAGGCAATGCTTGGAAATGCATTTTGACGAAACAGCGATTTAGGTTTAAAATGAAAAATTACGCACGTTTGGTGTGCGATTTTTTTTAAAACCCTTAATGGAGTTGAGTATGTACGCGGTCGTAAAAACCGGCGGTAAACAATATAAAGTTT